>CALCBO010000170.1 GCA_937897245.1 uncultured Caryophanales bacterium
ATTATGTAATTAAAAGGAGTGATATTAATGGAAAAGGGAAGATTAATAAAAGTTATAATTTTATTTATTATGGCTCTTCTTTCTAGTATCTTAACTTTACTTGATTATGCTTTAATTGACCCTGTACCACTTTTAGATGAAATTGGTTTTAGTGGTGTTACTACTGCACTTTGGGGCTACTTTATGTTAGCTGTTAAAAAGAGTAAGAAGAAGAATTCTAAAGCTCTTCCTAATAAATAATATGAATCATTTGATTCTTTTTTTTATAACTACCAATAATAAAACTTTCTCCATTTTTCTATTATTTTATCTTTTGGTTCAATGATAGAGTAATTTGTTATTTTCTTTTGTCTAATACTTAAAAAATATTTTAGATAAGGTATTTTATTAGTTGAATACTTTATTCCTTTACCCTTTAAATACTTACAAGTAAATAATTTACAACTAATACACTTTATACTACACTTTTTATTTTTATTATCAAAGTACTTACATACAATTTTAGTCTTATTTCTTACACAACAACTTTCTACTCTACACTCTTTATTTTTATTTCTATTACATATACATACATCATTTTTAAAATTACACCAATTATTAATTTTAAACTCATTATCTAAATAATCACAGGTATAATCATATATTAAATTATATTTATCTAGTTTTTTCTTTACATTTAAAATATCTAATACTTTTAATACAACATTTATTTCTTCTGGATGTTTTTCTTTTGAACTACTATATAGTTTATTATTATATTTAACATATATTCTAACACCAAAAAAAGATATTATTTTTAAATAATAAATTCTTTGGTAAAAGTCATTCTCATTATTTAATAATACTATTTTTTTCATACCTATCACCATATGTATTATTCTTATAACTAATTATTGGTATTATTTAGTACTTCATTAATAAAATCATTTTTTAATTTTGTATATGTTTTTCTATCATTATAATATTTACTAGCTAATTCTTTCTTTAATTTCTCATATTCTTTCTTTATATTCTTATTATTAATTAATATATCTCTAAAATAAATCATATTTTTATATCTATCACTATCTATTTCTAAAACATGAATTAAATAGAAAGTTTCTTTATCATCTTCTTTTATCAATAGTATTTCTTTATCATTCTTATTATATTTAACAGTATAATAATTTTCTAATTCTTTTATATTAATATCATTAATATCTTTTACTCCAATTACTATATCTATAATAGGTTTAGATAATAAATCTTCTACTGAAGTTGATCCAACATGTTCTATAGAAAGTGCTTTATCTTTAAATAAATCTATTAGTATTTCTTTTTCTTTATAAAACATATTTTTCCAAATTAAATAATTATTTTCTAAATTAACTGTACCATTTATTAGTCCCATAATACCACCTTTTAAATTATATCATATCTTATTTGATTATTATTTTTAATTGTTTAATAATCCTTTATATTATATAATAAAGAAAAACGAGAGGTAGTTATATATGAATTTATTTTTACAATTTATTTTTATATTCTATATAGGATGTACATTAGGTTGGATATTGGAACTTTTCTTTAGAAGAATTGCTCATGGTAAATGGATTAATCCTGGTTTCTTAATAGGTCCTTATCTACCTATATATGGTTTTGGTTTAATTGCTTTAACAGTAATGTATTTATTATTTAAAGATAGTGATTTAAATCCTATTCTAATTGTTCTTTTAATGGGATTATTAATGACTTTAATAGAATTAATTGGAGGAATTATTGGTCTTAAGAATAATGTTAAGTTATGGGACTATAGTGATAGATGGGGAAATTATAAAGGTATTATTTGTCCTCTATTTAGTGCTATATGGACTGCTATTGGGGGTTTATACTATTTCATATTTGCTCCTTATGTTATGCATGCTTTAGATTGGTTTAGTAAGAATATAGCTTTCTCATATACTTTAGGATTATTTACTGGTTTTATTATAATTGACTTTGTATATTCTTGTAAGTTATATATTAAGATTAAAGACTTTGCTAAAGAGAATAAGATTACTATTAAATATGAACAGTTTAAAGAACATATAAAAGATACTCAGAAGAAGAGAAAAGAAAAGTATTCTTTTGTTAATCCATTTAAACAATCTAAATTTTTAAAAGAATATTTAACTGATTATAAGAATTCTAAAAAGAATAAATAGCACTACTTAGCTACAGTAGTGTTTATTTATGTAAAGTATTAATTATTATTTAAACTATTCTTTTTATTTTTTACTATTATTTGTTAAAATTATTATAAGGTGAGTCATATGTTAGAAAGTTACATTATTATAATATTAGTGTTATTATTAATAATTGTAGTTGGTTATTTAGCTATTTATTTTTCTAAATGGAAGAGTAATTCTAATAAAATTATAAAGAATGAACATGTTAATGAGGATTCTTTTCAAAATTATGCTAAGTTTTATGGAGAGACTATTCCTCATGATGAAGTATTTAAGAAGAAATTAAATAAAATATGTTTTTTAATAACTAAGCAGAAGATGACTGATATTAATAAAATAGCTACTCTTTCTAATTGTACTTTACCTGAATGTATATTAAAAATTAAGTATTTAAAGAATAAGAGATTAATAGATGATTTATATATTGATACTAATAATATGGAGTTATTACCTTGTACTTTAGATGATCAAGAATTATTAGATAAGTATAAACCTTATATTTATGGAAGTCATAGTCAAATTAGTGATATTATTACTACTTTACCTAATCCAGAACATCTTTCAATAATTGATTTTAAGAAAAAGGTTCTTGATGATTTAATTTATTTAGATAAAAAGGATTTATTAAATGGTGTTAAGATTGATGATATTGATGGAAGTATAATATATTATACTATTGAAAAAAGAAAAACAGTTCATAATAGAGAAACTGTTCATTGTAATAATTGTGGAGCTTTAAATGATGTTGAAATAACTGGTAAAACTCGTTGTGGATATTGTAATTCTATTGTAGTTGGAAGTGAATTTAAAAGTATGTAGATTATTCTACTATTTTTATTCACTTCTTTTTATATTATAATTATATAGTTAAGTCTTTTAAATAGATATTTCTGAGTCCTCTTTCTAATTGTAACATACCTAAACATCTAAAATTATCTTTTAAGACATTATTTATTGAATAATAATTATCTGGGTGTATTGTACCAAAAGCATATTTATAACCTAATTGTTTTACATAGTTTTCTAATTCTTCTAACATTTGTAATTGAAGCTTATTACCATAATATTTTGGATTAACAAACATAGCTCCATAGTTAATTGCTTCATTTTCTCTTACATCTAGTTTTAATTCAGTTAATTCTTGTTTAGTTTCTTTTATAATCATCATTGAACATACTGGTTCATTATTATTATAATATATCCATATTTTAGAACCAGTTTTTAGTAAGTTATCTAATTGTTCTTTAGATAAAGCTCTTAACCAATCTGGATGTTCCATACTTTGATGAACTATACTTCTAAAAGCTAGATATTCATCTAGATTAATATTTTCATTAATACAAGTTAATTCTTTTAATTTCATAAAAACTCCTTTATATTCTCATCATCTATATTCCATAATCCTAGTTTACCATTTATTTCTTGATTAGAGCTTATTTTTTTTATTATTTTTATTTTCCAAGCATAGCCTTCTCTTGTTTTATTACCGTAAGCAATATTATTTTCAGCTATTATTTTTTTATTTAATTCTTTATCTAATTCTAGACAATCTTCTATTTCTACTAAAGCTACTATTCTTTTTTTAGGATATTCTAGATTTAATTCTTTGAATGTTTCCATATCTTGTTTATCTACTCCAGCTCCAGCATGTATTAGGACTTTACCTCGATATTTTGTTTTCCATGTACGAAATTCATACTCTTTTATGCCTTCAGCGACTAGTGTTGCCCAAGGTTGTTTTAAAGTTAATACTTTCATTTTGCCACCTCTATTCTAGTATATCATTTTTTCTAAAGAAAAAAATCCTAAAATAGGATTTTAATTATCATTATTTTTCATAATAAAGGTTACTATACCAATTGTTATGAAAGATGCAATGATTATTATTAAGAAAATACCATTTGAAGGATTATTATCTTCTATTATTTCTTCTTCTTGTTCTTTTTTATTTGGTTTAGAAGGTGTTATTTTTCTTGTTATGTTTAGTTCTTTAGAAGTATTTTCTTTTGCATCTTCATCTTCTATAAGTAGTGGTGATGCTTTTCTTGTTTTACATGTCTTGATATAAGTTGTCTTGGTCTCTACTATATTAGAATCTTCTATTATTGGTTCTGTTTTACCTGTTTCTTCATTATTTATATCTGTATTATCATCAACTATATATACTTTATGAATAGTATTTAGTTTTTGATTTTTCATATACATTAATGATAATGAATTATTAGTACCTAATGCTTTATCTAAATAAGAATTAACTTTATAATTCCAGATTTTTGCTTCTTGGCCATTTACACTCATAGTTGTTTTATAATCTGGTAATATCTCTCGGTAAACTACTACTATTTCTATATCTTCATTAGTTATTTCTGATAAATCTAATTTAGATAGATTAGTTTTACCTACTTCTATCATTATCTTATAACCATTATTTTTTAGAATACTATTAAATGTTTTAATTACTTCTAATAACCCTTGAGGATTATTACCTGGATTATTTATTAGACTATACATTATTGGAAATGATAATTTTTCATTGATATTTGGGATTGTAATAGAATTTAGAATAGTAATTAAATTATTAGCTTCGTCAGTTGCTTCTTCTTTATTTTCAGCATAGCCTTCAAACCAAATACCAACATTCATTTCGTTATTAAGAGCATTTTCTAAATTAGCTAAAAAATTTGCATCTTTACCATTAGGACCATAACCTGATCTTATTAGAACATAATCATATCCTTTATTCTTTAGAATTGAATAATCTACTACTTCATATCCATTTTCAGTTTTAACACCTGTTGATAATTTAGTATGTACTCCATTATAAAAATCTACAGATACATAAGTATAATCTACATTACCAGTTGAGGTTGTGGCAGTTATTTTTACTTGTCCTTGAGAAATACCAGTAACTATTCCATTCTCATCAACTGTCGCAATACTAGGATCACTACTAGTCCAAGTTATTGTTGTATTAGCTGAAGTAGTTGCTTCTATTTTATGTTGTTTTCCTTTTTCTAAGGAACGATATTCAGCTCCTAAATCAATAGTAATATTTTCAGTATGTTCTATAAATGCATAATCTAATAAAATATTATGATCAGTTAAATTATAGTCGTACCTACTACCATATTCTCCAGGTACTCCTAAAGTAATTGCTACTACTTCTAAATCACCTTTTCTAGCAATTGTTATTAAACATTTACCAGCTACATCTAAGTTGCCTGTTTTACCACCTATAGCATAAGGATTATAATAAGCTCCTCCACTATATTCACCCATTAAATAATTGGTATTTCTAACACTATCAATATCTGTTTGATCATCTTTAGTTCCAATAATATTATGATATTCAGTAGATATTATTTGTCTAAAATATGGTAAATAAGCAACATATTTAATTAATTTATATATGTCTTGTTCAGTTGATATATTATCAGCTGTAGCAGTACCTATTCCATATGAATCAATAAAAATAGTATTAGTCATTCCTAAACTTTGTGCTTTAGCATTCATTTTATTTACAAATACACTAGAGTCACCAGCACCAATATAGCGAGCAAGTGTTTCTGCAGCATCACAACCAGATGGTAACATTACTCCATATAATAAATCTAAGGCAGAATACTGATAACCATCTATTAAATCTGCCCGTGATGCACCTTTAGCTATCATTTCTGATACTAAACCAGCTGGTACTTCTATTTTAGTATTCTCTAAATCTGGTATTTCATCAATAACTACAGCATAAGTCATTAATTTAGTTAAAGATGCAATTGGTACTGCATCATTATTAGTATTTTTACTAAATAACACTTCATCTGTATTCATATTCATTAATAATACTTCATTACTATGAATATCCTCATTACTTAAAGCAAAAACATTACCTTGTACTAAAAATATACTGATTATAATCAGTAATATAAAATATACTTTTCTTTTCATAGAACCCTCCGAACATTATTTATTCTATCATTATCAGCTCACTAACGCAATTATTTTTTGACAATACTATTAGAATATGTTAATATACAACCGATTTGTGGTGATAGTATGTATTATAATGATGTATTACAAGAATTTTTTAACAACAATGAAGTTAATTCTTTTAAAGATTTAGAAGATAATTGGGATAAAGGAAGAAATTTAAAGAAAGAATTTGAACAGTCAGAAATACTTAATGAAGTAAAAAAACTATTAGAAGTATTCTTATCTTATCTATTTAATGAAGATATTCCTTTTTATCATAAACAAGCTTTATTAACTTATCAAAATCAGTTACTACAACCTTTTTTTAGAGGTACTTTTAGATATCCTAGTTTAATGTTAGCTTTATATGTTGGAGATAGTGATATATATCGAAATATACCTCTTTTATGGAAGAAGTTAATTGATAAATTAAATATTACTCCATATACTGATAAGTCTGCAGAAGATATTAAAGTATTATTAGATAAATATTTTGATATTAGTGAAAGTCATATAAATGGAATTGATTATTATGAAATAGATAATAATATTTATAAAAATATTTTTATAA
>CALCBO010000171.1 GCA_937897245.1 uncultured Caryophanales bacterium
TACTCTATCATTCTCTTCAACAAATGAAATATTAATTGCAGAGTCTTGAAATACTATTCCTGTAGTAAGATCTACATAAAACCCTTCACCAAGATACTCTACTATTGTATATTTAGACTTTAAACTATAATTATAACAAAATAAATCAAAAGAACTTTCACCCTTAATAACCGGCTCAATACTCTCATATCTAATAGCCATTTTTTTACCAATTTCTATTTCTAATTCTTCATTCATTCTAAAACCTCCCATATTTATGATAAATGATATATTTTTTTAACCTCTTCTAAATCTTTTATTCTATCTAGTCTCTTATTTTCCAAGTAAGCTTCTTCATATTGACGATTAAATTCTTCATCCATTACTCTTTCTTTATTATCTTTATACAATTCTCTATACTTCTCTTCCACTCTTTTTAAGTAAGCCATTATCTTATCTTTTTCTGGATAAGTATTATTAATAATATCTATTAAAATATCATCACTAATATATTCTCTTGCTGAATCAATTATTCCTAAAGGATATTTAATAGCTAATTCATAATCATCTTCATTAATCTTAGAATAATCTACTCTACCATTCTCTTTTTGACACTTAAATTCATAATCACTAATTGTAAAAGTAAAACCACTAGTTAAATCTTTATATAAACCATCACCCAAATACTCCACAATAGTATACTTATCATTAAGTTCATTATCTATAACTCTAAAATTATCTAAATATACAACTGGGTCAAATAAATAACTATACTTTATTGCATACTTCTTTCCTATCTGTAACTCATCTAAACACTTTAATCTATCTTCTATTTCTCTCTTCTGAGAAGTATCTAAACCGTCTTTATTTAACATAATCCAATAATATATTTCTAATTGATGAATCTTAATTAACTCTAAATAGAATTTAATCTTCTTAGTATCCTGATTACTATTATCAATTATACTTACCTCTTCTGAATTAGCCTTTTTTATTTTTCTTTTTTCTTTATAAAAACAAAAAGGTATATCTAATATATCTTTTTCTGATGCTTCTACTGGAATATTAAATAATACCTTCTCTCCTGTTAATAAATCCTTATATTCTCTATTTTTATCATCAATTAACTCCATCACAGTCCAACAATCAGCTATTTTCATTAAATATTCAAAACTAAAAAAATCTGAATAATAAGCTGGCATAATCTGTGAATAATTGACTTTTAAATATTTGTTATCCATATTTATCTCTTCCTTCTTAAATAGTTATTATACCTAAGAACAATACCTAAAGCAAACAAAATTTATCTATTTTTTATTCTTTTCGCAATAGCTGCATTCTGATACTCTTCTTTATCAGTAATCTCTTCAATAACATCTAAGAAATTAGGTAATTCTATTTTTTGTTTTTCATCAGCTAATTCAATTTCTAATATAGCTTGTTTATTCCAAAAAGGATAAATATCTATCTCAAAATATTGATTTTTGTACATTAAACAATACCTATCTTTTATAATTTGCCCTCTAGTAGAATCTGCTAAAGTAAGTTCTCTAATATAATCATCTTGACTTATTCTTTTTTCTATTTCTATTCTCTTCATACTTGATACTGGTATTTTTTCTGTTTTGGTATAACTAAAACTACCATTTATACCTCTTTGTCTTATTCTTACTTCATGATTATCTAAAGAAGTTAAATATGTTTGTACTATTTGTACTTTTTGACAATTCTCTAAATTTTCCAAATAATCTAAATCTGGCATTTCTATTAAGAATTTTCTCTCTATTTCATATGGTTCTGGTTCTCCTAAACAAACTGCTATCTCTTTCATTAACTTTTGCATCTTTATATCAAATGAACAAGAATTATCTATTACTCTAAAATGAGGATGCCCCATCCAAGCTGATAATAATAAATCATCTATTCTCTTAGCTTCTATTATATCTTCACTTCTAGCTTGATTATCTAAATTATAATACTCCTTAGCCCCTTTAGCAGCACTTACTAAATGAAATACCGCATCATATCTATCTTTAGTAAGAGCTTCTGTTAAATGATTTTCTTTTAACAATCTTAAAAAGTCCTTTTTTCCAGTATAAGCTAATTGATCAAATAATCCCCTATCACAAACAATTAATATTTTTTTATCAGGTAATTTTTCTACTACATCCATATAAAGATTCTCTTTAAATAACTGTAACCTAAATAAAGCTCTTTGAAAATCTAAATAATTTGAAACATCGCCTGGTGCTAATCCTGAAGTAATTAATTCTGTTGCTCCTTCTTCAATAAATAACACTTTATATCCTTGTTTTTGAAAAGTATTTAAAATCCAACTTTTAGCTGTTGTTTTTCCAGCACATGGTCCTCCGGTTAAAGCAATAGTTACGACTTTCTTCTTTTCTTCTTTATTTTCTAATACTAATAATTCATCTATTGAAATATCAAATATTTTAGATAATTTACCAAGATTTTCAATAGTAGGCCTTGTCATATCATTTTCCCATTTAGAAATTGATTTATCAGAAATATCTAAAAGAATTGCTAAATCTTCTTGAGTAAGTCCCTTCTTCTTTCTAAGTTCATATATTTTACTACCTAAAGTTTTATTAGTCATCAAATCACCTCACAAATCCAATATATAAAAGGATACCTC
>CALCBO010000172.1 GCA_937897245.1 uncultured Caryophanales bacterium
AAAGTTCATCCTAATTATTATCCTACTTTTAAAATTGAGGACTTAAGTAAAGATTTTCAAGCTGCTATGAATGAATACAATGTAGGAACATTAGAATTATATGAAAAACATTCTAAATCTGATTTAAGTGCACCTGAATGTGTTGGTAAGGAATCTCAATATAAGTATCGTTATAACTATACTACTGATTATTATTGGGGTAATACTGATCATTATATATCATTTAGTTATCGTCGAATTATTACAGATGTTTGTACAGGTGATGTAGAGGTAACAGAACCAGTTGTTTATTTATATTCGATTTATGATAAAAAACTTATTTCCCAAGAAGAACTAAGAAAAAGAGAAAAAATAAATTCTGGTTCAATTACTTCATCAATTAAGGAAGGAATATTTTTAAGTAATTATGATCTTAAAAAATATGGTAAAGATCGTGATAGTGATTCTTCTAATGATTATACTATTGCTAATGGATTAGTAGATAATCATAAACAAAGTTATAAATATACTAAAAAGGATGGTAAATTATACTATAAATTCTTCTTTATAGGACCAGATATGTATGTTTATTATTATCAAAGTGATGTAGATAAAATATATCAAACAGTTCTTAGCGAACGTGAATGAAATGTATGATTACATTTCATTTTTTTTCTTTTTTTGTTATACTTATAGTAGGTGATAGAATAGTGGATTTTAATAGAATATTAGAAAGAGAAAAGAATTATATAGATAAAATTAGTTTAGAATATAATTATGATAATAATATTAAACACTTATTATATTTGATGATACCCGCTTTTATTATTAAATATGGAGTAAGTAAAGAAAAGCAAATATTAAGTACTTTTAAAAGAGTTAAAATATTAAAAAGTAATAAACAAGATAGTATTGTTAAAGCTTATTATGTTAGTACTCCTAAGTATTTTGATGGTAAATATACTACTTCTCAATTTATGGTTATTCAAAATTATGATAAGATAGGTTTAGTTGATTTATTAGATAATTTAATTCATGAATTTAATCATGCACTTAATTCATATCATAATGAATTAAGAGAAACTAAGAATTATTTATATCTTAGGACGGGATTAACTTATAGAATATATCGTAAGAGTGATTTTTCTTTTGTGAAGAAAGATGATTCTTATATTTTAGAAGAAATAATTAATACCAAGCAGACTTCTGATGTTGTTAATATAATTAAGGGGATTAAGACAAATAATTTAGAAATATCTAATACTATATATGCTATTAATAGTGAGACTAATCATACTTATAATTCTAATTCTTATTATTTACAAAGTTATGTGTGTCGTGAAATATTAGAAAATAGGACTTTTATTTCTACTTTAGAGAATTTAAGAATAAATGGTGAAGTAAGAGATATTTCTAAATGGTTTGATGATATTACGGGAGAGAATGATTCTTATTTAGAACTTAATAAGAATTTAAGTGAAATATATGATTTAGAAGTAAAGTATACTAATCAAGTTTTTTTTAAGTCAATTACAATTGGAAAGATTAGAGATTTATCTAAGAAAATTATGCGTACGGTGAATAAATTTAATAATAATGTTAATTTTAGGTAATTTTAATAGGCAAATTATAAATTATTTGTTACAATAAATTTGAGAAGAAATAATGGGGATTATTTTAGGGAGGTTTGGTTAAAATGAAATGTAAATATGTAGCTTCTGTTATGAGGAGACATTATGTTGCTCCAGATATTTTTGTTTTTAGTTGTGATCATACAGTTTTAGGTAATATTGATGAGGAAACAGGAGATTTTATAGATAGAAATGGAAATAAGTATTTACCAATGATGACTTTGGAGGCTATGACTTCTGTTGAACCTATTTGTTGCTCTAATGTGATTAAGATTGATGATTTGCGTAAGGATTTTCCAAAATGTGAAAATAATCAGGAATTGATAAGTGAATATGAAAAGAGTTGTCGTGATGCAGTATTTATTATAGCTCGTTGTGATGATGATAAATTAAAATGTTTAATATATGATCTTAATAGTTTAAGGGAATTAACAAATGATGAAGAAGCACAATTTGAAATTACTAATCTAAATGATTTAGATGATAAAATAGCTGAGTATATGGCAGAAGATGATTCTAGGGATATGAGTGAGAATATCAAAGAATTAATTGTGAATGTAGTTAATGGAGATTATAGTTTAGAAGAGTTACGTGAAATTAGAGAAGATTTAATTGGTTATTATGATGATTTCGAACAAGCTTTAGATAGTGTAGAATTACAAATAGAAGCAACTGAAAAAGGAGAGTCTTTTATTACTTTAGCTAATAAACGAAAGAAAGAAGAAGAGGCTGAAGAATTAGATGATGTAAGGAAAGTATTTAAAAGAAATGAACAATCTTTTACTCCAAGTATTAATCGTCGTCGTTTATTAAATAATATAAAGAAGACTTTAATATCGCAAGATAAACCTACAGAAAGAGTAGTTACAGAGATTATTCGTAAAGAATTAGGGGTATCTAAGAAAAAAGAAGCAATATTATTAACTGGTGATAGTGGAGTAGGAAAAACATTATTAATGACTTTAATTGCGAAGTATATTAATCGTCCGTTATTTATTATTGATTCTACACAGTTGACAATACCTGGATATACAGGTAAAGATATAGAAGAAGAATTATGGGAATTATATGCTAAATGTAATGGAGATAAAGAATTAGCTGAGTCTGCAATAGTTTATTTTGATGAAATAGACAAAAAAGGTTCTGGGAAAAAATCAGATGTTAGTGGACAAGGTGTTTTAAATTGTTTATTACCATTTATAGAAGGTAGTACTTATCAAGCTAAGCCAAATTCTAAGAGTAATGAAAGTATTGAAATATCTACAGATAAT
This sequence comes from uncultured Caryophanales bacterium, assembly GCA_937897245.1. The sequence continues at coordinate 2,882 of CALCBO010000172.1, forward strand.
ATGACTGTTATTTTAGGTGGGGCTTTTACTGATGTTTATAAAGATAATAGAAGAAGAACGGGTATTGGATTTACTGATGATTTAGCAACTGATAGTAAAATACCTACAACAGATGATTTTGTTACTAAAGGACAAATGACAAAAGAATTTATGGGTAGAGTTACAGTTGTTCATTTAAATGAATTAAGTGTAGATGATTTAATTAGAATTTTAAATGAGTCAGATTCTTCAGCTATACAAAAGCAATCTGATATATTTAAATTATTAGGTACAAATGTTGTTTTTACAGATGATTATACTAGAGCAGTAGCTGAAATTGCTCATAAAAAAGGAACAGGAGCTAGAGGTTTAAATGGAATAGTTGATGATTCAACTGTGGAAGCTTTTGGAGAAGTATATGATCATCCTGGGGAATATGATGAGGTAATTTTTGATAAAGATGCAGTAGTAGATCCAAGTAATTATCAATTAGTAAAGAAAATAGATTGTTCTTTAAAATAAAAATCCATTTTAAAACTATAAAGTTTTAGAAAATGGATTTTTTTGGTCTTTAGGTACTTTTATTTTTTGAAATTGCTTCTCTGTTATATAATGTGATGGAATTAATTCATCTTCATCATAATATAAATGGGAACTTATTAATTTTAAATGTTTTAATAAGTTTTTTCTTCTTTCAGGTGTATTATTGGGACTTAGCAATAATCCCATAATTTCTTGTTTATGTATTTCAAGAAGATGATTTATATATGATTCGGCATCTGTTATATCTGGTAGTATACATTGATAGTCTATATTAACATAACCATCATATGATGGATAAAATATGCTGTTATTAGTAGCTATTTCTGTTTTAATACTTGGTATTAGTTCATTATTATCTATATTTATATCATTAATGAACATTCTTTTAACAGGACCTCTATATAATATTAAATTTGCTGTGTTTTTTCTTAGACCTTTTAAATTAACAACTAAGTTTTTTAACATATTATTCCTCCTTGTGTGACATATTATAATAAAAAATGATTAAAATATCTACAATTATTTAAAAAAAGTATTGCATTTTAATAATGAATTTGATATTATTAATTTGCACTTGGAGATGGCGAAGTAGCTCAGCTGGCTAGAGCGTTCGGTTCATACCCGAAAGGTCGGGGGTTCGATTCCCTCCTTCGCTACCAATGAAGTTTTGTAATCTAACGGTTATGTTAGATTTTTTTTGTTTACGTTTTTGTTAATAAATGATATAATGAGGACGAAAGGAGAGACTAATATGAAGGAGATTTTTAATAAAACTACTAATTCTATTATAATATCATCATTATTAGCTTGTCTTGTGGGAGTTGTTATGATAATTAATCCAGAGATGTCTATTAGAACTATTGCTTTGATTGCGGCAATATATATCATTATTCATGGAATTACATTAATTGCTTTAGATATTAAAGCTAGTATGTTTTATATTCCATTTAATGGATTTATTTCTGGTGTATTATCTGTTATTTTAGGAATTGTTCTTTTAGCAATGCCTAATCTTCTAACAACTATTTTTACAATCGCTATAGGATTTTGGATTTTATTACAAAGTATTGATGTCATTAAAATGGCACTTGTTATTAAAAATAAGAAAACTCCATGGATTATGCTTTTATTATTAGGAATATTAGATTTATTAGTAGGTATTTTAGTTATTTTTAATCCATTTGAAGCATCTATTTCTATTACTGTTTTTGCGGGAATAATGATTTTAATACATTCACTTATTAATATTAGTGATATGATTCTTATTAAAAAAGATGTTAAAAATATTAGTAAATCTATAGAGAATGCTGTTAAGAGTAGATAGTAATAGAAAAATACTTAAACTGTTATGGTTTAGGTATTTTTTGTGTTATAATTGAATTAGTGTAGGAGGTTTTTGGATGGATTATGATAAGTTTGTTTTTATAGATGAAGTAATTCCTAATATTTTGTTAGAAATAAGATACTTTTCTAATTATAATTTTGTGGGTGAAAGAATAGATGGATATGAAGAACCATATGCTATTTTAACTAAGGAGGCTGCATCTAGATTAAAAGAAGTAAGTGATGAATTGTTTAAGAGTGGTTATCTTTTAAAAATATTTGATGCTTATAGACCTAAAATGGCAGTTAATCACTTTGTTAGATGGAGTAAAGATTTAGAAGATGATTTAATGAAAAAGTATTTTTATCCAAATTATACTAAAAAAGATATTATGGAGAATAGTTTTATTATAGAAAGCTCTGCACATTCACGTGGTAGTACTGTAGATCTTACTTTATTTGATATGAATAGAGGTGTAGATGTAGATATGGGAAGTACTTTTGATTTATTTGATGAAATATCATATTCATATTCCAATAAGATTACTTTAGAACAGCGGAAGAATAGAGATTTATTAAGAATTGTTATGGAAAAATATGGTTTTATTGGATATGAAAAAGAATGGTGGCATTTTACGTTAAAAGATGAACCTTATCCAGATGATTATTTTAATTTTAAGATAAAGAAAGGTCAGGGATAATAGTATGGAAGAAAATTATTTAGAATCATTAAGAAAGTATGTTGGACATAGACCTCTTTTAACAGTAGGAGTTTGGTTATTAGTATATAATGATAAAAATGAAGTGTTAATGCAAAAAAGATCAGATTTTAAATCATGGGATTTTCCAGGGGGAACAATGGAACTTGGAGAAACATTAGAAGAAAATGCAAGAAGAGAATTAAAAGAAGAAACTAATTTGGAAATGGATGATTTTAAAATAATAGATATTTTTTCAGGAGAGGGTACTTATCGTAAATATCCAAATGGTGATGAATTATATGTAGTTTCAGTTTTAGCTGAAGTTAATAGATTTCATGGAGAATTAAAAATAAATGATACTGAATCTGATGTTTTAGAATGGGTAGAGATAGATAATATTCCTGATAATTTGTCACCTGTTACTAAGAAATGGATAACAGAAATAAAAAAACATTTAGATAAAAAAGGAGAATAAAATGAGTCAAGTAATTATAATTAGTGGTGGTTTTGTAGGTTTATTACTCGCAATAGTATTATTAGTTTTATTACATAAAAAAGAGAAGAGATATAATGGTTTATTAATATTAGAATATGATTATAAAACAACAGGGAAAAAGAGTTGGAAGATAGGTCTTAATTTTAAGAAAAAGAAAATGAAAGTATATTATGATAATGATTATAATACTTATAAATTACCTAAAAGATTAAATAAACAAATTAATAAAATATTTAATGATTATCATGTACTAAATTTAGAAAAATCAGAATTATTATTAGATGATGATGAAAATTCCTCAATTTATTATGAAATGTGGGATGGAAGAAAGAAAATAATTAGTAAAGAAGAGTATGCTGATTGTAATGAGAATGTGTTTAGAGAAATAAAAAATGTTTTAGAAAAATGTCTGCCGTAACTGAAGATAATATGGTACAATATAATTGGAAGGAGTGATGATTGATGTCTAGAATCTTGAAGAAAGTATTATATTTATCTTTTGTTATTATTGGAATTGTTTCTTTAGGTGGTTGTGCTAAGAAGATTAATGATAATAGTAATGAAATTGAAGAAAAAATGGATGAAGTGTTTGATGCTAGTAAGTATAAAAAAGAAATTGATTCTTATGAATTAACATCTTCTGATAATACGGCTAAATTAAGTTTTGGGATAGCTAAGGATATGGGTTATGTTAAAAATAATGGTAGTAGTATAGATACTTTAAATTTAAAGCAAGATGAT
>CALCBO010000173.1 GCA_937897245.1 uncultured Caryophanales bacterium
TTCGTTTGAATCATGCAATTGCGGATGGATATTTGGTCGCAAATGTATTTCGTTTGTTAGAGCAAGAAATCAAGTCGTTTATTAAATGATGAACAAAATAATAAATTACAATATATATAATAGAAAGTAGTAGATTTTTTTAAAGTCTATTGCTTTTTTTATTCCAACAAAGTATAATAAGTATGAAAAGTATAACAAGTATAAATTAAGGAGGATAAAAATGGATAGAGATAAGTTTGTAGGAATAAGCAAAGTAGGAGAAAAAGGACAAATAGTAATTCCAAAAGAAGCAAGAGATATGTTTGATATAAAATCTGGAGATTCTATTATTGTACTTTGTGATAAAAAGCAAGGAATTGCACTTATTAAATCTGATATAATAGAAGATTTATCAGATAAAGTATTTCAAAAAGGGGATAAGTAAAAATGGAGAAAAGGAAGCATTATTTAGACAATATAAGATGGATTACATTATGTTTTGTAATTATATATCATATATTTTATATATTTAATTCAAGTGGTGTAGTTTCAAATATAGGTGTAACAGGCATTAAAGAATTAGATAGTATATGTGTTTTTATCTACCCTTGGATTATGTGTTTATTATTTGTTGTATCAGGAGTATCTACTAATTATTCGTTAAAAAGCAAAACAAATAAAGAATTTATAAAAGATAGAGCAAAAAGAATATTAGTTCCAAGTTTAATAGGAATATTTGTTTATGGGTGGATAAGTGGATGGACAACAAATTACCATGGCGATATATTTGCAGGAAATGGAAGTATGATTCCAGCTCCAATTAAATACATAATATTCTCTTTAATTGGTATTGGTCCACTTTGGTATGCACATGTATTGTTTATAGCATCTTTGCTTATTGTTTTAGTTAGAAAAATTGATAAAAATAAAAAACTAGATATTTTGTTTAGTAAAATTAATTTACCTTTATTGTTTTAATTGGTATTATTAGTATGGGGATCATCATTTATACTAAATACTCCAGTCGTAACTGTATATAGATTTGGAATATATTTGCTTATGTTTTTATTAGGATATTACATATTTTCAGATGATGAGATTATAGAAAAATTAGAAAAAATTTCAATACCAATGGGAATTATTACATTTATTATTGGAATTACATTTACAATTGTAAATTATGGTGCTAATTTTGGCTCAAATGAGTTTCTAACTAACATATTTACTAATATTTATATATGGTTTGTAATTCTTTCAGCATTTGGACTTGCAAAGAAATTTTTGGATTTTGAAAATAGATTTACAAAGTATATGAATAAAAACAACTTTAGTTTTTATGTGTTACATTATACTATACAAATAATTATAGCATTTGTTTTAGTAGAATATTTTAAATTTAGTCATTTCCTGTTTAATTATATAATTTTATTTATAGGTACAATAATTATATTACCAATAGTTACAGAAATCTTAAAAAGAATACCAATAGCAAATAAATTATTACTTGGAGTTAGTAAAAGGAAATAGACAAATTACAATTTATCAAGATGTTCACAAGATTTTGGCATTGTGCACAAGTTAATAAAAACAAAGAAGATGAGAGATTACTCTTTCATCTTCTTATAATTTTCACCCCAATTTTTCATATCATCAATAATTGGTCGTAATGAATTACCAAGTTCGCTTAATTCATATTCAACTCTAGGTGGAATTTCAGGATAGGCAGTTCTAATAATAATACCATCTTCTTCCATAGATTTTAGGTTATCTGTAAGAACTTTTTGACTAATTCCATCTATACCATCTTTTAATTCGCCGAATCTTGCTTTTCCATTAAGAAGATTACGAATTATAAGTAGTTTCCATTTATTACCGATTAAACTAACAGTAACTGCAACAGGGCAATCTGGTAGTAATTCTTCTTTACTTAACATATAAATACCTCCATTCATATTAGTTACAAAAAGTAACTAATAGCATTATATAATAAATTAAAAAATTTTTCAACAAATTATAGCTGATAAGTACTTAAAAATTAATTTCTTACAAAAAGGTAACCTAATAATAGATTTGTAACGTACTTGTTTTAGCTTATAATGTCTGATATTATTTGAATACAGCGAAAGCTGAATAATTTTAAGGAGGTACATGAGCATGATTACAGGATGGGCAGATGAAAAAGAAAATTCTACAGCTTGTGGAACAGCTTGTGGTGCTAAAAATGATGAGAAGAAAGAAGAAAACAAACCATCTTCTTGTGGCACAGCTTGTGGAGCAAACAAATAAGAAATTAAAACCTTATTTGGGCAATGCCCTAATAGGAATAAAATTAGGGTGTTGCAAACTTTTATGAATGGAGAGATTATAATGAATTACTTTTCGTTTCAATGGCATATATTAGATGATTGCGACCAGAGATGCAAACATTGTTATATATTTTCAGAAGATAATAATATTCCTTTATGTAGAATGGATTGGGAACAAATGAATTATGTTTTAGAACAATGTGAAGATATGGCGGGTAAAATGAACAGAAAGCCATATTTTTATATAACAGGTGGAGATCCAATATTACATAGAGATTTTTGGAAATTATTAGAGCTATTAAAAGAAAAAGATATACCTTTTACTTTAATGGGAAATCCATTTCACTTAAATAATGAGGTGTGTAACAAATTAAAAGCACTTGGTTGTGAAAAATATCAAATGAGTATAGATGGACTAGAAGAAACACATGATTATTTTAGAAAAAAAGGCTCTTTTAAAACTACATTAGAAAAGATAAAATGTATAAATCAAGCAGGAATTGAAAGTGTAATAATGACAACAGTTTCAGGTACGAATATAAATGAAATACCAGAAATAATAGATTTAATGGTAGAAAATAAAGTTGGTATTTATGCTTTTGCGAGATATTGTCCTACGAGTTTAGAAAAAGCAAAACAAGAAGGAACACATATTGAGCCGAAGGATTATAGAGAAATGCTTGATAAATGTTATAAGAAATTTGAAAAATATAAAGATTCTAAAACATATTTCTGTTTAAAAGACCACTTATGGACTTTGTATTTATATGAGATTGGAAAATATAAAATAGATGACAAGTCTAATCCTAATTTAATATATGATGGTTGTCATTGTGGAAGTGGACATTTTACAATATTACCAAGTGGCGATTTATATGCTTGTAGAAGAATGGAAAGTAAAATTGGAAATATATTTAATAAAGAAAAAAGTTTATATGAATATTGGACTAGCCAAGAAATGAATAAATATAGAAAATGGAACGATTTTGAAAAATGTTCTAAATGTGAATTATTAAGATTTTGTAGAGGTTGTCCTGCTGTAAGCTATGGATATACTCACGATATGTATTCAGCAGATCCTCAATGTTGGAAGGAGATTAATTAAATGAAAGCTGTAAAATTATATAAAAGTTGTGAAGCTAAAGATATAAAAATTGAAGATGTAGAAACACCAAGAGCAAAAGAAAATTGGGTTGTTGTTAAAGTTATGGCTTTTGGAATGAATCATAGCGAAAGCTTATTTAGAAAATTTGAAATTGATAATGATTACTTTGAAAAACCAAGAGTACCTGGAATTGAATGTGTAGGAATTATAGAAGAAAGTTTAGATGATAACTTCAAAAAAGGAGATAAAGTAATTGCCTTAATGGGGGGAATGGGTAGAAGTTTTGATGGTAGTTATCAAGAATATAGCTTACTTCCTATTAAGAATGTATTTAGAGTTAATAACACAAAATTAGATTGGATACATTTAGGAGCAATACCTGAAACATATTTTACAGCTTATGGCTCTTTATTTCAAAGTTTACAATTAAAAGAAAGCGATAGTCTATTAGTAAGAGGTGGAACATCAGCATTAGGTATAGCTTCAATTATTATGGCTAAAAATTTAGGCTCAAGAGTTATTGCTACAACAACAGATGAAAGCAAAATAGAGTATTTAGAATATTTAGGAGTAGATAAAGTTATTGTTGATAAAAACAATTTCAAAGAGCAAATGAATGAAAAGGCTGATAAAATACTAGAACTTGTTGGAGCAAGAACACTATTAGAATCAATGAGCTTTTTAAATGAAGGTGGTATATGTTGCCATACTGGACTTTTAGGAGGAGTATTTGAATTAAATCATTTTGATCCTATTAAAGATATTCCAAATGGAACATATTTAACAGGCTTTTATAGTAATTATCCTACACAAGAAATAATAGAGGAAATGATAGATTTTATAAACACATATAGCATACAGCCAGAACTAGGCAATCTTTATAGTTTTGATGATATAATAAAGGCAAGTGAAGATTTAGAACTTGGAAGAACAAATGGAAAAGCAGTAGTTGTTGTAGATGAACAATTAAAGAAAACAATAAAGGTAAGTGATAAATAATGGAAAAAATAGATTATTTAATAGAGTATTTATTAAAAGAATCAGGTAGAGAAAACTTTGATTATAGTGATAGAGATAAAAAATCTTTATATAGAGCATTAGTAAATGTAAGACAAGCAAATCCTATTTCAGAAGATTTTTTGAAAGTTGAAGATGAATATTTACAAGATGAATTAAAAAAGCAAAGTATAACAAATGTTGATGATATTAAGGAGAAAAATAAAATTGCTTTATGGCAAGGAGATATAACTAAACTTAAAATTGATAGCATAGTAAATGCAGGAAATTCACAGGGATTAGGTTGTTTTCTACCAAATCATAATTGTATAGATAATCAAATAAATACTTTTGCAGGAGTTAGACTTCGCCTAGCTTGTAATGAAATTATGAAAGATTTAAACTACAATCTTGAAACAGGAAAAGCAATAATTACCAATGCTTACAATTTACCTAGCAAATATGTAATTCAAACTGTCGGACCGATAATAGAGAATGAAGTTACAGAAGAAAAAGAGCAGGAACTTGCAAATTGCTATATAAATTCACTAAAGTTAGCAATAGAAAATGGAATTAAAACAATAGCATTTCCTTGTATATCAACTGGAGTTTTTAGATTTCCAAAAGATAATGCTTGTAGAATTGCAATTAAGTCAGTCAAAGAATTTTTAGAAAGCCATGACACAATAGAAAAAGTAGTATTTAATGTCTATTCAGATGAAGATTTAGAAATTTATAAAAATGAATTAAAGTAAGGAGATGAGGAGATTGATTATAAATACTGGAATGAGAACGGATATACCTGCATTTTATTCAGAATGGTTAATGAATAGAGTTCGTGAAGGTTTTGTTTATGTTAGAAATCCATATTATAGATTACAAGTAAGTAAATATAGTTTATCTCCTGATGTAGTTGATTGTCTTGCTTTTTGTACTAAAAATCCATATCCAATGCTTAAATATATAGATGAACTTAAAGAAAAATATAATATGTTTTGGTTTATAACAATTACACCTTATGGAAAAGATTTAGAGCCTAATGTACCAACATTTGAAAAAGTAATTGAAGATTTTAAGACTTTATCAAATAAAATAGGCAAAAATGCAGTAGCACTTCGTTATGATCCAATACTAATAAATGAAGAATATTCAGTAGAGAAACATATAGAAATGTTTGAGTTATTTGCTAAAACTTTAAAAAGTTATACCGAAGATGTTACTATTAGCTTTTTAGATTTATATGAAAAAGTAAAAAGAAATGCACCTGACATTAGACCACCAACAAACAAAGAACAAAAACAAATTGCAAAAGAATTTATTAGAGTTGGTAAAGAAAACAATATGGTAATACATGGTTGTTGTGAAAATCCAAATTTAAAGGAAGTTGGAATTGATAGCCACCGGTTGTATGAGCCAAGAAATTGTAGAAAAAGCAATAGGGTTTAACCTAAAAGCACCAAGTGGTCAATCAAAAAGAATAGTAACTAATGGTAATAAAGAAGTTACAAAAGATATTACTTTATCTGATAAAGGAAAGCCTATTTGTAATTGTTTAATGGGAAATGATATAGGAGCTTATAATAGTTGTATGCATCTTTGTAAATATTGTTATGCTAATTTCAATAAAACATTGGTACAAGAAAACTATAAACTTCATAATCCTAATTCTCTATTTTTAATTGGAGAAAGTATACCAGAAGATAAAGTAACAGAGACAAAACAAAAAAGTTGGAAGATAGAAAACAAACATGAACAAGTAACATTATTTTAAGGAGTTGATGGTAATGTTTAATTATGAATCAAGAATTGAAAATGCAAGAAAAGTTATAAACGAAGCTGATTATATTTTAATAGGTGCAGGAGCAGGACTATCAACAGCAGCAGGATTAGAATATAGTGGAGATAAATTCAAAAAAAACTTTGGAGATTTTATAAAAAAATATCATTTTACAGATTTATATACTGCAACTTTTTATGATTTTCCTACACAAGAAGAAAAATGGGCATTTTGGGCTAGACTTATTAACTTAAATAGATATAACAAAGAGCCATTAAAATTATATAGCGAAATATATAATTTAGTGAAAAATAAAGAATATTTTGTACTTACAACAAATGTAGATGCACAATTTGAAATAGCAGGATTTAATAAAGAAAGAATCTTTGCTACTCAGGGCGATTATGGAATGCTACAATGTTCAAAAGCTTGTCATAACGAATTATACTCTAATAAAGATTTAGTAAAAAGATGGCTAAAAGATACACGAGATTGTAAAATTCCAAGTGATGAAGTAATGTATTGTCCTATTTGTAATGAAGAAATGGATGTTAATTTAAGAAAAGATGCTTACTTTGTAGAAGATAATTATTGGTATAAGCAAAGTGATAAATACAGTGAATTTCTTAATAAGATTAAAGGCAAGAAAGTAGTTTTTATAGAAATTGGTGTAGGTTTCAATACACCTGGAATTATTAGATTTCCTTTTGAACAATTAGTAAAAGAAAATGAGGGTTACTCATTGATTAGAATAAATAAAGATCACCCAGAAAGTTGGAACAATTTAGGAGATAGTATAATTGCTTTTAATGAAGAAACAAATAAAATTATAGAAGATTTGAGGAATTAAAATGGAAAGTATAAAAGATAGATGTAAATTTGTAGTAGATAAGTCGAAATGTATAAAATGTGGTAAATGTATCAATGTTTGCTCTGGAATGGTATTACAATTTGGAAAAGATGGCTATCCAGAAATGAAAGACTTTGAAAGATTTGGTTGGAGAGGTTGCTGGAGATGTGAACATTGTTTAGCAGTATGTCCTAAAGGTGCTATTTCTATATTTGGAAAGAAACCAGAAGATTCACTTCCACCACCAAATGATGATATGGGAGAGCAAATGTCAAGATTACTTGTTACTCGTAGATCATGCAGAAGATATTTAGATAAAAATGTTGAACCACAAATAATAGATAAAATACTAAAAGCATTAGAATCTGCCCCAACAGGTGGAAATTCTTGTAATGTTGAATATACAATAATTGATGATAAAGATAGAGTAAAAGCTATAAGAGATATTGCATATCAAGATATGGAAGAAAAAGCTAAAAAACATATTTACACTTCTAGCTTTAGTGATTTTTATTATAAGAAAATGAAGGAATCTGAAAAGACAGTTAGAAATGGAGATTTATTATTTTGTGGAGCTCCACATTTATTTATAGCACACGAAAAATGTGTTGGGAAATGGGCAGATGATTCAAGAGTAAATTGTGATGTTGCAACTACATATTTTGAGCTAATTGCAAATAGTTATGGACTTGGAACTATAATTATGAGTTATCCTACTGAAGTATTAAATGAGCTATCTCCAAAAGCAAGAGAAATGTTAAATATTCCAAAAGACCATTATACAAAGTTAATAGTTGGATTTGGTTATCCAGAAATAAAATATGCTAGAGGAGTACAGAAAGAGAGAAAAAACAAAATACATAGATATACAGAAAATCATAAATAGGATGTTCGGAAGATGTTAGTATTGTTAACAAATTGAATAGTCAAGTATATGTGGGATTTTTGAGAATTTTTAATTTTTCTCAAGAATCCCACTATTATTTTTTTTTTTGCATTTTTTATAAAAAAGGTTTGGGATTGTCTTTTACTATTTTATATAATTATAAAATAGTAGGGAGGGATGATAAATGGAAAAAATTGATGAAGGATTTTTTGACACCTATTCTGATGACTTTTGGGAATATTTCGATAAGCATAAAGTCTTGAATGTATTGAGAAAAGGAGAATATAAAAAAATCAATCAGAAAATCTGCAAATTAAAGGAAAAGTATCCTAATGTAATTAAGTTTTTAGAAGAAAAAGAACAAGTAGAACTTAGCAAAGAAGAGCAGGAAACTATTTGGAGCATACTAGAATTGCACGGAGAACTTGATGTGATCGAACTAAAAGAGGCTTTTAAATTGGGATTTAAAGAAGCTTATATCTACTTTGAATCTATGGATATGCTCAATATATAGGAGGTGTAGTTATGAGATTTATATATGCTTGTGATATACACGGAGATGAATATAAATATAAGTGTTTATTAGAACAAGCAATAAAAAATAATATAAAGTATTTAGTGCTAGGTGGAGATTTGTTGCCAAAAGAATGTGGAGATAGATTTAACGAGCAGAAAATATTTATAGAAGAATATTTAAATAATTATTTTGAAGAATTAAAGAAAAATGATATTAAATGTATTTGTATATTGGGAAATGATGATTTAGAAATACTTGATAAAAATTTTAAAGATATGTGCAGAAAACACGAGAATGTTTTTAACATAGATCAAAAGAAAGTTAATTTTGGTGATGTTACATTTATAGGGTTATCTAAAGTACTAGACCATCCTTTTGGCTGTAAAGATAGAGTTGTAATAGAAGAAGGACTAGATATGCCATTTCAATTATCAAGTATAATATATGTCGATAAATGTCGAAATATGTTGTCTGTTGATGAGTGGAATGATTATAGGAAACATATTGAAAAGATGGAAGATATACTAGATAGATTACCAAAAGTAAAAAAGGGAAATAAAGCAATTTATGTATTTCACAATCCACCTTTTGGCTTAGGATTAGATGTTTGCAGAGATAAAAGTCAAGTTGGATCAAAAGCAATTACTAACTTTTTAGAAAAAAGTAATGCTTATATGTCTTTACACGGACACATTCACGAATCCTATAGAGTAACAGGAATGTGGAAAAACGAATTATGTGGGACAATCTGTATACAAACAGGTCAAACTGAAAGACATAGTAAAGATATGTTTTATGCAATAGTAGATACAGATACTAATTATAATGATTTATATATGTTTAAGGGGTGAGGTTATGAACTTGAATATCAAGAGTAAAAAAAGACAATGTACTTTTTATGAAACAAGTGATGGAAAAACATTTGATAATTATTATGATGCAGAATATTATGAGAAAATGATACTTTTTAAAAAATATGAAAAAGAATATGATGAAAGAGTAATGCCTATAGTAGAAGGAAATATATTTAAAATTAAAAATTTTATGAGATATGAATTATTAAAATTTTATTATGATGAAGTTCAAAGTTATATTTGGAATACAGATATTGATTTTAGAAAAATAAAATATCCTTGCTATATTATATTTGGAAATAATGGTAATATTTACTTAATAAATAATACTTTAGGAGAAGAACTTTATAAATGGTACGATACAAACAAGGAAAAATTTGAAAAAGTTTAACAAAAATACTAGCAAAAAAAGTACACACAAAAAAGAGTACAAAAAAAAGACTATGTTGAAATTGAAAAAATAGGGTGTATAATAAGTATGATGAAACAAGTATGAAGATGCGAAAGAGCAGTAGTTCTTAGCATCTTTTTTTGTTTCAAAGGTTTGGTATAAACCTATGGTGTATTGTAAAATTATGTTATAGAAAGAAGGGATTAAAATGATTTTTGGAAAGTATGGAGAAATGATTTTAGCAAATATGGAGAAGAATTATCCATATAGAAAACAAGAATTAGAGCTAACAGGAGAGCTTGATATTAAGATATTTGAAAGAGAAAGATATATTTTAGAGTTAAAGGAGAAAGTTGAAAAGCAAATAAAAGAAAAAAATAAAGCTCCTGATACTCACGAAATATCTGTACTTGCTAAATATCAGCAAATGATTGATGGATTAGTTGATGAAGCTCTAATGAAAGAAATTTTACAAAAAATATAAAAATTGAGTTAGTTTATTCTAGCTCTTTTTTTATGGAAGGGAGAATTTATGCTAAATGTTTGGATTGGAAATTTAGGAAAATACAACGAGGGAGAACTTGTTGGAGAATGGTTAAAACTTCCTGTTTCTAAACAAGAGTTAGATACTTTTTTAAGAGAAAAAGTTGGACTTCAATTAACACAAGCAGAAGTTGATAAGGCACTTGAAGAAGAAGGAGTTTGCTATGAAGAATATATGATAAATGACTATGAAACAGATTTACCAATAAAAATATCAGAATATGAAAATCTTGATAATTTAAATCTATTAGAAACAATAGCTGAAAATGTTAATGATATGGATGCAATAAATGCTTATGTTGATAGTCAGGGAGAAATGACATTAGAAGAATTGGCAAATTTAATGGAACAAGAAGATGATATTGCTTATTTTAGATTTTCTAATGATAGTTCTTCTATGTCAGCAGAAGAAAAAATGGGCTATGAAATGGCAGATGCAACAGGCTTACTAAGTACATTACAAAAATTGCAAATAGAAGAATTTTTTGATTTTGAAGGCTATGGTAGTAGTTGGGAAAATGGAGATATAACAATCCTTGATAATGGATATATTGATTTTGGAGATTCTGATATTGATTTAAATAGATATACATTAGAGGAATTAAAAGAACAATATGATTTAGAAGAAACTAAAAAACTTAAGGTTATATTTAAAGAAGTAGGAAAAGATCCTGTAGTAATGGAAATTGATGATACTTTAGAAGCTAAACAAAAATTAGTTGGGGGACTAATTGAAATTGTACCTTATAAAGATGATTTACTTCTTGTATGTAACGAAGAAGGCAAGATTACTAACTTAAAACCTAACTTACAATTTGATTATGATTATATTGCAGGAAACTGTTTTATAGTTGGAGATGATTACGAAAATTCAGGCTTTAAATCTATTGAAGAAAGTCAAGTTGAAGATATCAAAAAAGATTTAGAAGATAGAACTATCGTTGTAGAAGAACTTGAAGAAGATGAAGAAATGGAGGAATTTTAGTATGGAAATTGAAATACAAAAAAAGCCTCCAAAAGAATATAAAAAAGATATTCAAGTAAAAAGTACAACTGATGTAGTTGAATTAGAAGAAATCAAAGAAATAAGAAATGCTATGCAAGAAAATATGATCCTAATAGGTTTGGATAGAGGAAACCATATAAGAACATTAAAACTTATGGGACTTGGGACAAATAGATACATAGAAATAAATTCAAAAGATATATTAAGAACGGCTTTAATTTCTGGAAGTGATAGTATTATTTTAGTACATAATCATCCTTCAAATAGTTTAAAAGCAAGTTCTGAAGATTTACATTTTACGAATATTACAAGAAAATTTTTAGAAGTATTTAATATTCAACTATTAGATCATATTATAGTTACAGAAAATGAACATTTAAGTATGCTAAATGAAAAATTAGTAAATAAAGAGTACAAAGATAAAGGGATAGATATAATTGATAAAACATTGATTATAGAAGAAAATATCAAATTTAAAAATGAAAATGAAAAATTAAAAATAATGGAGGAACAATTTATGAACAAATATGAAAGTGTAATTATTATAAAACCTACATTAACAGATGAGGAAACAAAAGACACTATAAATAAATATAAGGAAAATTTTGAAAAACTTTCAAATCAACCTGTTAAAGTTGAAGATATGGGAAAGAAAAAATTAGCTTATGAAATTCAAGGAAACAAAGAAGGACATTATGCTGTATATACTTTTTTCGGAAAAAATGAAGATATTTCTGATATAGAAAGAAATTACAGAATAGATGATAATGTTATGAAATTTATTACTGTAAAAATGGATATGGAGGCAGAAGAAAATCCTGAAGCTATGGAAGATGAGGATGATATGGAAATGTAAAAAAATTTCTTAAAAAGGTTTGGGATATAGATTTACAAATATATATAATTTGATATAGGAGGTAAAAGTCTATGGAAGAAACACTTTTAGATGAAATTTTTTGGGATAGAGATCAAGGAGTCTTAAGATGTCTTACTAAAGGAGAAAGACAAGTGATGGATCAGATAGAACTTAATCAACACGAAGAAAAATTAAGAAAACTTGTACATAATATCCGTAATAAAAAACTTAGAAAGAAAATTAACACATTTATAGATCTTGCTATGGAAGATTTACTAAGTAGAGAGGCTGAAAGATTAGAAAAGTATTATAAGCAAGGATTTAAAGATGGTGTTAGTTTAATAATGGAATGTAAGAGTTAGTTTTTTGACTAGCTCTTTTTTAGGAGGAAATATTGAGGAATATAAGATTATTTATAAAAGGTAAGAATTTAGATATGCTAAAAGCATTTTCAGATGAAAGCTATTTGTATAATTACATTGTAAATAACTATTCTGAACTTCCTGAAGATAATATATTTAGAAATCCGACATTCTTAAAAAGATTAGAAGAAATGGTTTATCTTTCAAAAGATAATATTTCTTTAGATGATGAAATGGTATGGAATGAAACAAGTAGAGATTTAAAATCAAAAGATGTTTCATTTTATGCAGTAATACTTGATTCTGAAAAAGGAGATTTTACAATTTATAATAACTTAAAAAATACTATTCCTTATTTACAGATAAACTCAAATACAGATTGGTTTGAGGCAGTAAATAAAATAGAACAATTTAATAAAAACCTCGAATACGAGGAAGAAATGGAGATGTAAAAATGGAAGGATTAAAAATACAATGGTTACACGAAAAGCCACCTATTGCAGAAAGAGATCCAAATTTATTTTATTATGATATAAGAAACTCTGAAGTAGATAATGGATATCAAATAGAAAGAGGAGTTTTAGTTAATAATATAGGCTCACTTGTAGCAAATAAAGATATATTAGAAGGTAAAGATTTTTTGACTGATGATGAATTATGCGAATTACATTATGAAGAAGTACAAGATTTATATGTAAAACCTAATTCTATTGAATCAGATATGGAAATGGAATAGGAGGAGCTAATGAAGGAAGATTTAGAAAAAGTGATGCAAGGCTTTGTGAGTAATACTCCACAACAAAAGGTAGAAGTAAAGAAAGTAGAAAATACTAATAATATTATAAATATTGAATTAAGTAAATTGGTTGCTTTTAGAAAAAGGCAACCTTTTTCTATGTATGATGAAATTAAAAAGAAAGAAGTTTTAGAAAGTATTAAAGAAAACTGTATATGATAAACTAAAATTGACCCCCAGTTGCAATTGAAAATTGACCCCCTAG
>CALCBO010000174.1 GCA_937897245.1 uncultured Caryophanales bacterium
AATATTTTCGTGTCCCAACTCATCTCTCACAGTCGCTATGTCTATTCCGTTCTGTAATTGCTCTGTTGCAAAACTATGTCTTAATTTGTGAGGAGATAATTGATTATACCAATCCATTCTTCCCTCAGTTAATGGGTCTTCGTTAAAATGCTTTCCATATATTTTCATACTTCTTGAAAAACTCCATTTTTCTAGTGGCTTTCCATTATTACTAATCATTAATAAATCAGTATCAATACCACACTTTTCTATAATGGCTTTTCTACCACAAACGCCCATATTATAACTTCTAATATATTGTTTAGCAATTTCTTGCACCCATAAATCAAACCAAAGTCGTCTTTCTTTATTGCCTTTTCCAATAACATCAGCATACCCGTTTTCAATATCGGTACAAGTAATTTGCATTAATTCACAATATCTTGCACCACAACCAAAGATAATTGCCGCTCCAGTTTTAGTTCTTAAATTAGTTATTTTAGATATAAAATCTTCTTTGTCGTCGGCATCAATATATTTTACTTCTCTTTTAGGTACTTTTGCAAAAGGTATATTTAAAATCTTATAATCTATTTTTTCGTCCAACTCTTCGGCTAAATATTTATAAATCTCTTTTATGGCTGTTAATTTGGTATTTCTAGTTCTTTCACTATTACCATTATTAGCAAGTGTCATAAGCCAATTTTTAATATCTTCACAATTTTTAGCAACTAAATCTTCTTTTGTTTTAATAGATAATTCAGTGTTAAATTGTTGTAGCCTATAAATATATTGGTCTATACTTTTTTCACTTTTACCCTCAATTTTTGTTTTATAATCTTTCCATTTATCAAACAATTCTTGAATACTCATTTTTACACCTCCTTTATTATTTATATAGTAGCACACTTTTTAATTGCTGTCAAGTAAAATATGTCGTCTTTTTTTTCTACAATCAATTTGCCTTTAAATAATTCTTTCACGGCTTGTACTTGTTCTTCATAAAATACATAAGCCTTTTTATTATTTTTTAAATCATCTAGTGCGTCTTTAACAACATTTTTAAAATAACTATTTTCTTCTTCCATTATTTGTTTCTCCTTTTTTCCACGCAAACTATTCATTGCCCGTTATAATGGCTCTTATAAGAGTATGACTTACTCCATATTTTTCAGCCAACTTTCTATAACTAACTCTACTTAACGGGTCATTTTTTTCAATTTGCTTTTCTTTATTTCCATAAATATTAATAATTTCTTCAATTTGTTCTTGTGTTAATTTTGATTTTGTGCTGTTTTCCCTATAATAATCTTTCTTACTCACAATTTCTAAATTACTCAAATTAAAATTACTCCTATTATTATCTTTATGTTTTATTATTAAATGTGTATCGTCTAAATCTAAATCTCTATGAAAAGCATAATAAACAAACTTTGCATAAGGTATTTCTCTAACACTTTTATCTTCCCAAACAACCTTAATCATTTTATTTTCTTTCATAGGTTCTCCATTTAATTTTAAAATCGTACCATTTTCATTTACTTTATAACCAAATAATTCTCTACTTTTCATTACTCATTGCTCTCTCCTTTTTGTCTAAATAATCGCTTAATCTTTCATTTCCAATACTAAATATAGTAGCAAACTCTAAATATACACTTTTTCCACTTTTTCTATAAAACTTAACTACTTTCTTTCTATTGCTAATTTTAAAACCCCCTATTTGTTTACACATTCTTGCATAAGTTAATTGTTGAGGGAGATATTTACACATTTCATTAAATTCATATCTCCCATATTTTTTGATAAAATCAGCATTATTCATAAATTATCTCCTTTTATTATCTACTTTTATAAAACTTCTTAAAGTCATTTTTAACATAATATCTATTAAAAAACTTAACATAGATTACTCTACCTCCATTTCTTTAAGATACATTGTACTTTGCCACTCGTCATTATAATATAAATTAATTTCCGTTGCATTTTCTTTTTCTTCTATACTACCAACCCATAAATCTTCTTCATCTCCGTTAGTATTATCATAAGTTATTTTTCCATTTAATTTTATAACATCACATTGCATTATTAATTCACAATCTACATAATTTTTTGCTTTTTCAAAACTATTAAATACTTTTACACAATCAAAATTGACTTGTAGATTGTTAAGGGCAACATAATCTTCTTCTCTTACCTCGTAAATTACATAAACTTTTGCCATAACTAAACCTCCTCTATCAATTTTAATAATTCTTCTTCGGTCATATCGTTATTACAATAATCTAAATACCAATTACATAAGTCCCAAATATCTTGTAAATCAATAGCATAAGGTATTTCATCATACATAAACTCATAAGTTCCACAATGCTCTTCCATAATTTTCTCCATTTCTTCCTCATTTAAATTATGAAGTTTCATATATTGTTCTCTTATTCCGTCATAATCACACCTACACCAATCTAGCAACATATTTGCTCCGTCAATTCCGTCATTGATATTCGTTGTAATTTCTTCTAGTAATTGTTCTTTATCGTCGTCCGTGTCTTTCCACAAGTCATATAATTTTTCTATTAATTTCTCTTTCATTTTAATTCCTCCTACATTATAATTTCTATTCCGTAAACCTTTCCGTCTTTTATATAAAGGTCAGCCACATATTCTCCGTCGCCATAGGCTGTATTACACCATACACCTTTTCCGTCAGTAATATTTGCTCCTCTTCTTAAATATTCTCCACAAATATTTTTGTCATACCAATCTTCGTCAATTTTATTTTCCCCGTGATATTTTTCATAATATTCTTTATCAAAAACTCCTAATGTGCCACTATCTACACCTAAAACAGCACTTTCCTTTACTTCGTCATAATAATCTTCAAATATAGCCAAGCCATAATCTTCGTGGGCTAAACTTAATATGATTTGTTGTTCCATACCATCTTCAAACTCATTATATTCATAATCTATAACCCATTTCCCTTCTTTAACATTTGTTAATAAGGCTTGACACCAAGTTGAAGTATCATAACAAGGGTCAGTTAAATAAACTTCTTTTCCTAAAATAATTTCTTTATTCATTTATTACCACCTCCACTTTCTTTTCTATTTCATCAATTTTTTCATCAATATAGTCATTAATACTATCTAATAAACTTTTATTCGTATTATCATAATTTTTATAATCGTTATATATCTCTTTTATTGTATTATAATATTCATCAATATATAAACATTTATCTTCTAATTCTAAATATTTAATAATTTGTATTCCTAAATAGAATATACACTCACAATCATAATCTTTTATCATTTTAATTCCTCCTTAAATATCAAAATCTAGTTCACAAGCCATTATGTTATAAGCAACTTTTCCGTCCTTAAACTTAATTGTATATCTTGTGTCCCACCTAATTGTTTTACTATCAATAATTTCTACAATTTGATTATTATACTTTGTTAAATCTTCTCCACCAACTATTTTTGTATAAAATCTTGCTTTCTCCATTTTATTCTTCTCCTCTTTCTAGTTTTGCTAAAACAATTTGTAAACTCTTCATTTCTTTTTGTATATCTTCAAGTGAATAATCATTTTTACTAGCATAATCTAATAATTTACTAATTCTATCTTCTATTTGTGCTTTGTCGTTAATGAATAAATGGTCGTCGCCCTCTCCATAACTAATCATATCAACTTCTCCACTAACATATAGCCCATTGCTAGTTAGCCAACTTTCGTCTTGCTTGTCAGTATCAAAGTTTTTATTTACTATATAAACCCAAGCATTATAATCAGCACCATAATATGAAGTATAGCCATTTTCTCTATCTCCAACTTCCTCAAAGTATTCATCTAATTCATCAATACCACCTTTTGCTAGTAATTTTTTGCATTTAAGGTACATTTTATAGGCTAAATCATAATCAAAATATTTTCTATTATCTTCCATAATTACACCTCTTCTTCAATTTCTACTAAATCGTCTAATACAGCATTTTCTAGTTGCCCCCATAATTCGTCGTCGCCAATTAGATTTTCTATTGTTTTATCAATATCATATTTTTTATTTTCTTGTGTTCTTTGTTCTTCCGTCATATCTAAAATTAAATCTTGAAAAAACTTATATAAATTACTTTCCTTTAATTTTTCGTCCATAATCTTTACACTCCTTTTATAATAATTCCATTATATTAAGTAGATATTTTTGGTCGTTATATACATAAGATATAACCCAATCTCCCTCAATATTATAATATAGTTCAATATCTTTTATTTCCGTTTCATTTTCCATTATTTTTTTAAATTGTTCCATTAATTTTTTTTCCATTTTTAAACCTCCAAATCTATATTTAAAAATCTTTTAATGGCTTTCTTTAAACCATTTTTAATTTCAGTAGGGTATTCTTTTACATATTCAAGCACCATACTTTCATAAATAACTTCTAAACCCTCTTTTAAAGTTAAGTTTTCTTCGTTTTCGTCGTCGTGAAAATAATCTTCTCCCCAATCTTCTTGACAAACCCAAAGTCCACTATCATATAATTTGCTTTCTTGTAAATAATAATCTATTGCATTATATTCTTCTTCGTCTAACATATAACCTCTTTTTACAAGTTCATTGCCAACTTTTCCAATTTCATTGTTATCTTCTTTATTCTTAATTAAAGTTTCCCATAAATTAAATAATTCTTTATCAGTATAATTCTCCATTATAATTCCTCCTTAATATGTTATATAGTCGTCAGCACCAATTTCTATATAATCATAATCTCCTAATTCTTCACTAATATAAGTCCAATCATCTCCATACTCATCAATTTCTTCTCTTCGTTTTTCTTTTGCTTGATTGATAGCATTTTGAAAATCTTGAATACTATGTTTATTATTTAATAAAATCATACCCAATATAGTATCGTCATCATAACTATCTCTTAATTCAACAACTCTATAATTATTTAAGTCTATTTTCATAGTTTTCTATCTCCTTTTCTATTTGCCCAACATTATCAAAACAATCTAAATAAGCATATTCTTTATCGTTCCAAACTTCTATTGTTTCTCCAAGATAAAGTCCAAATACTTCATCATTATAAATTGATAATGTCATATCTTTATAATTAAAATCAGTATATTCCTCTTCTTGATTTGTTAAATCACAATTATCTAAACTTTTGATATATTCTCTCAAATCTTCATAGGTTGCTCCGTTATTTATTTTTTCTCGTACTTCTTTTGCTAGGCTGTTATAGTCAGCAACCACTCTTTTTAGAATTACAATTTCATATTCAGTATATTCTCTCATATTATCTTTCTCCTCCACAACACTCATATAGGTCAGCACCCATAAAACTTATTTCTCCTTTATCATTTAAATAAAATCTTGCTTTAATATAATCTTCTAAACACTCATAAAGCCCTTTTGTATTTACATTATATTCACTAATTTCAAAATCTTTTGCTATATTCACGCACCAATCATAAGCAATATCATTTTCTAATGGTAGAATACCTTTAAGTAAATCTCTACCAAGTATAAATACAACATATTCATTATATTTATCTAATGGTATTCCAACTAAACCACCATTATTACAATGATTTTCTAATTCTTCTAGTGCATTGCTGTCCTCGTTAATATAATTTTCCGTATTATCTTCATATAATAAACATACTTCTTTTGGCTTTTTATCTTGTAATAATGATTTAGCATAGGCATAACTTATTTTTTGCATACCTAACCATAAATAACCATAATCAATTAATTCTTTTCTCATTTTATTTTTCCTCTCTTTCTTCAACTATAATTCCGTCAACATATAATCTTACTTTTTTATATATTTCAACTACTTCTTCAATATTACAATCAACTAAATATATATTAGAAATTAATTCTCCTAAAACAACCTCTTCATTTTGATAAATAGATATAATTTTATTTATAATTTCTTCAATATTATTACCTTTAATGATTTCCATTTATTTGTCCTCCTTATTTATCAATTCATAATCGTAATATAAATAAGGGCAATTTCCAACATATAATTGAGATTTAATTTCGTCGTCAAAGTTTAGTCGTTCAACAATTATATCTTGATAAATTAGATTTATAAAATCAATATAGGCTGTTATGTCCTCTCTTATTTCGTCAACTCCATAACTCTCAAAGTTTTCGTCTTTTAATTTAATTGATTTTACTTCTTTAATAATTTCTTTCTTTAATTGTTCCACAACTTGAATTGCTTTTCCTTTAAAAATCTTTTCTTGATTTTCTACTAATCTCATTTCTTCCATTTTAAACACCTCTATCTATTTCGTCCATTGCTCTCATAAAATCACTCATAAAGTCAATCATACTTTCAAAACCATTTTTACTTATATCTTGCATTGAAAAATCATAATTTTCTTCACTAATAAAATCATAACAATTATCTATAAAATTACTATGAATATTATAAACATTTTCAAAGTCTTGTATGGTGTTATCTCCCAAGTTCCAACCATACTCAATCATTTTTTCAAATACTTTTTCTCTAAATGGTCTTTTAATCACAATTACTTCTTCGTTTTCCGTGCATTTATCAGTACCAACTAATTTAAGTCCATAAAGTGCAAGTATATTAATTAATGTTTCTTGACAAATATACCACATATTACTATTTAGATATAATTTACCTCTATACCCGTTTTCTACATATTTTAGTGTCTTGTCAATATCTTCCATTAAAACTTCAAAATCTCCTCCACACTCAAATCTTTCAACATATTCGTCGTCCTTTACGGCTCTTTCAAACATTTTTCTCAATTCTTTATTTATGTTTTCGTTATTATAATGTTTTAATATTACTTCTTCTTTCATCATAATTCTCCTCTCTTTTTCAACCTAAAACCCCTTTACAAAAGATATTATACTATCAATATTAGTAGGTATTTGTGATACAAACTTTAAATCGTAATTCTTTACCACATATTTACCTTTTTTCTTAATGTTAATTGTATTTCCATTTTTAACCAATTCAACATTTTTTAAATTACTTAACTCTCTTTTAATTATTTTATATGCTTTTGTATCGGTCATTTTTTTCTTCTCTCCTTTTCTTTACACTTATTCTAATATTTTGTTAAGTAGTTATTATGCACCTCTAATAAAATATCTAGTGCTTTCTTTAACTTCTCATAATCTTCAACTTCTTGTTCGTTATTAAAGCAAACTTCACACCAACTCATTAGCACTCTTAAAGCACCAATAGTAGTAGATAACATTGACATTTCTCCATAAGTTTCACTTAAACTATATAAAAACTCAACTATACCTAAATCTAGGTGGCTCATAACTTGTTCGTTATCAATACTTCTTCCAACTATATCATACATATCTTGTTTGTGTTCTAATTCTTTATGTAATTCAGTTAAGATATTACTTATCTCTTCAATTAATTCATTACAACGAGGTATATTTTCATTTTCGTTTTCCAACTCCTCTTTGATTTCCCCGTTAATAAGACTTTCAGCATATTCTTTCATTGAATAATTCATCAAATGAAGATTTGCTACTAATTCATTTTTTGCTTGTTCTAAATCATCAAAATCTTCATATTTGTATTTCATAATTATTCCTCCTCTTCATATTCGTCTAAAAAATCGTGGTCGTCGTACCAATAATATTCTAAATCTTCACAAGTCATACTCCAATAATCTTCTCCAACTTCATAATCTCCGTCAACATTTCTAGCAATATAAACTTTATCTCCGTCAACCTTATCTTCTAAACTTTTTACTCTTAAATCTTTTTTATCTAGTGTTTTATAAAACTCATAATAAATATCTTCAATATTATATTTAGCAACTTCTAATTTATCAATTAAGTGTTTTTCCATTTGCCCGTTGCAATGGTCTATACAGCCATTTTCTCTAATATCATATAAGTATTCATAACACTTTTTTAATTCAGCCAATATTTCTTTATCGGTCATATTCTTTCAACTCCTCTTCAACTAAACTATTACAATATTCAATACTATCATAATAATTTCTTAAACTCTCATACTCATTTTTAGTTTTTGTAATTAGCATTTTAATTCTACTTTCTAGGTCTTTCCCGTGATATATATAAAGACTACTTTTAAAATAAATATTCTTATTATTATAGACTATATATTGATAGCCCTTATATTCTTTTATTTCCATTTAAATCACTCCTTTTAAATAAGATAAAATATCAAGTTCCATATTGTGAGTAAACCAAGCCCTAAACTCATAGAATAACATTGTTCTATCTATTGTTTCTTTTTTACTAGTCTTAACAAGTTCTCCATATAATCTATTATCTTGACTTACTTTTTCTAGCATTTCTTCAAAACTTTCACTACTTTCTCCAAGTTTTAAATCAATTACCATATCTCTTAATTTGTCCTCGTTATACATTTTTAATTACCTCCACTTTCTCTAATATAATTAAATATCTTTCAAAACAATTATCAATTTCTTCATTAAATACCTCATAAGCCCTAATAATTTTATTATTTGAATATAGGAAGTCCTCTTTAATTTCTTTTACAAACCAATCGTATTTTCCAACTTCTTCTATCGTTTTATTTACTAGGTCATCACAAAGTGTTTTTGCCGTTTCCTTATTTTCAAATACACCAATTATTCTAGTGTTAATATTAGTATCTTTCATATTCCTAACTTCATCACTATAATCTTCATATAAAATATACATTTTAATCTTCTCCTTTTGTTTTTACACTTATATTATAACACAACTATTTATTAATTGTCGCTATTTTCAAATAATTCTTCATCAAACTTATTAAAACAATATACTTTTGCTATATGATAGCCGTCGCTGTCAGTATCTTCATCACTATACCAACCAAAATCTTCTTTCATATAAACTTTCACACTTAATTGTTCTTCGGTTAATTCTTCACTTCTTTCTCCGTTTTCATCAATATAACCAAGTTCAATTTCTTCTCCATTAGATAGTATTAAATAATTATTATTAAAACCTAAATCTAGCAACTCCTCAATAGTAATTTCGTCATACATTGCTGTATTTTTTGCATTTTCTAAACTATCATTAAAATCTTGTTCTTTCTTCCATAATGGTATCATACTAATTCCTCCTTAATAATTTAAACAAGTAGTAGTGATATTCCCTCCATTGTATTCTACTTTATAAGCATAACCACTAACACACTCAACAATTATATACTCTTGACTTTCAACAAACATAACATTTTTAATTGTTTCGTCATTATATAAAAATCTAAACTCTTGTAATAATCTTTCTTTCATACTTATTTCTCCTTTGTGTTATAGCACACTATTTCATAAATCGTTTCAGTTATACTAACTAAACTTTCCAAATCTTCGTTTCCAATTACTTTTTGATTTCCTAAATCATAATAATCTTCTTCATTAGTTAAATCATTTAAATCTTCAACTTCTCCTATAACATTGTTAATAAGTTTATTTGCTATTCTTAACTTTTCTAAATTATCACAATTCCCAATAATATCTTGTGAATATCTTTCTACTTTCATTTGTTATCACTCCTTTTATTCAATTCCTTATCAAACATATTTAATATTAAGTCCAAAGCACTTAAAACACTTTCATAAGTAGCAAATGTTCCGTTATAATATTCCTCTCCATTTTCTAATTTAATTACTAAACAATAATTATTTACTCCTCTATTTATAAACTCAATGTTCCAAGTTCTATTGACGAGAATATTATTATTTATTTTATCAATTTTCTCTTGCATTAAATCTAATTTTTCTCTTGATTTCATATAATCTCCTCTTTTCTTTACACTTATATTATAACATATTAGATTAAGAATTGTCGCTTTCTTTTTCTAATTCTTTTAAATCTTCTTCAAAATATTCTAACCATTTTATATCATTTTCATTGTTTTTATCTATGTATTTTTTAGCCACAGCCAAAAGTTCATAACCATAATTGACTTGACTATCAATATCGTCCTCGTCCCAACTCATTTCATTACTATAATAATCAATGGCTCTCCCAACAATTCTATTTACAAGTTCAGTAAATGTTCCAAAACACTCGTCCTCAACAAACTCATTTTCAAATTGTATATCTTTAATATTAAAACCTTTTCCACATTGTACGGGCAACCAATCATACATACTACAAAAATCATTTAAAACTTCTAGTGTACTATCTCCACCAACTTTAACTAAATCAATTTCTTTGTAGTCCAAGAAAAAATCTTCTTCTTTCCCTACACTTTTAATTAAATCTTCTAGTGATAAAACTTTTGTTTCTTCACAACTATCTAAATATTCTTGCTTTTCTCCGTATGTAAACCCTTTACCCATTTGATATTCCATACACAAATGTTTTATTCCATTATATTTTGCATTGCTAATTATTCCGTGTTTTTCGTCAATTTGTCTTAACCAATTTACATAAGTTTTAAAACCCAAATCGTCCATTAAGTCCATAAACTTATATATATCGTCATTTTCATAATTGATTTCAACCACAGCACTATAACAACCACTTAAAAATAATTCATAATCAGTAGGCATATTTCATTTCTCCTCTCTTAATATCTAATTGCTCTTTCTTGAATAGAATATCTATCTAAATCAGCATTATAAACTATGTCATTTGATAGTAGAAAATCTCTAATTTCTCCTTTTTCTACTAAACCCATTAAATCGTCAACACTATTTTCAATGTCTTGTAATATATCATTACTAAAATCTAATTTTTTTAGTTCAATATATGTTTCTTTTAATTTCCATATTCCCAACATAAGTTTTGTTTGTTGTTCCATATAAATACCTCTCTTCCTTTTTATTTACACTTATATTATATCATAGGAATTAGCATATTGTCGCTAATTCCCACAATATTTATTTAATCATTATTTCGGCACTCTTCATAAAACTCTTTTTTCATTTCTTCATCATAACCCCAAAGGTCAAGTGCAAAATCGTCATCTCCGTCAGTTTCTTCAAGAGTTTCTCCATTTCGTAATGTATAACTTCCACAATTACTCCCAATATCTTCGTCAGCATAATCTACATAAATTGTGCTATTAGGGAATTGTTTACTTAATTCTACCAATACCTCGTATGGTGTACTCCAAGCCGTATCAAACTCATAAGTATTGTCGTCAACTATTAAAGCACCACTACTATTCCATTTTGTTCCCCAATATTTACAGCACCAATCATACCAACTATCACAACCATATTGAATAATATTATTAAGATATACATTTCCTAAATCTTCAAAACTTTCAATTCCTAATGATTTATAGTCAATATTTTCAAAAGCAATATCTTTTCCTTTTAGTGTTTGATTTTCAAACTTATCTTTTTCTTTTTCCATTTCTTCTTGATTTACTTTATGTCCGTATATTTTTTCATAATAATTTCCATAAAATGAAGTCTTTTTATTTTCCAAAAGTTTCTTTAATTCTAATCTTTCTTTTGGAGATTTTTTACTAATGGCATATTGCATTGCTATTTTATCATTTCCACCACTAGTTATACCCATTGTTTTAGGTCTAGGAATAATTTTATTAAAGTCAAACTCATTATAATTACCCTCATAATCTTCTTCTCCACATAATCTCTCTTTAATAATGTCAAAATTACCCTCAATTTTTACTCTATTTCTAACCCAATTTGGCATAATTATTTCACTTCCTTTTCTTCAATTCTAATTGAAATATGATTACTACTATAATAGCCGTCCTCGTAAATACAATAACTATCTTCGTCTTTATCTTCTTTCATATTACTTTCTTCAATTTGTTCGTCCTCGTCAGCATTAAAGTTCATATCAATTCTTGCATTTCTAATTCTTTCATTAAAATCTTCTAGTGCCTTTTCTTTTGTGTCATAAACTTCCATAGTGCTACCACTATCATAATCAACAACCCAATTTTCTAATACAACATAAACTTTCATATTATTTTACCTCCTCTAATTTTCTCATTTCGGTATCATCAATATTATTAGAATAAATCATTGTGTATATTCTACTTAATTGCTCTTTAATATAATCAGTATTATCACTATTTATAGCACATAATAATAATTCATATAATCTTTTTTGCTTTTCAATACTCCAATTCATTACTTAATCATTTCCTCTCTTACTACATTTAAAACTTGTTCTTGTGTTAGTTCTCCGTGTACTTCATAATAAAGGCTGTTAATTCTTTGTGAAATATTATAGCAAATACCAAATAAATCTCCCTCATCATAACCTTTGATATTCATAGTAATATCATAAGTTTTAATTGCCTTATTATCAATTCCCATAAGTACAATTTTAAACCCGTTATCAGTATCTCTAACTCCAACTCCTTTTAATGTAGGTGTAGGCTCATAATCTTCTTCTTCCTCGTCGTTATAATCAACATAATCTTCGTCGTAATAACTAATTTCTCCCGTTTCCTCATTTCTAATTTCAAATAAATCAGTATCTAATTCGTTATCTTCTTCTACGGCATTGTTAATATAATTATTTGCTCCCTCTAAATCTTCAAAACTTTCAATAAACTCATTTTCATAATATAATCTATACATAATTTCCTCTCTCCTTTTCTTATTATATTCTAATTACATAGATTTCTAAATCTCGTCTATTCTCAAAATCAGTAGGCTCATAATTTGCGATAGCATATTTTACTTGTCTTTTGATTTCATCATTTTCAATGTTATCACTTATCATATAGTCGTCTAAAATGTCCTCATACAAATAATCTATAATGTCAGCATAAGTCTTAACTCTACTTCCACCATTATCTCTAACCCAATCTACCCACTCTTCAATTATTCCATTTAAGTAGTTTTCTAAATTAGAAGAGATAACCCCTTTTAATTCTTCTAAATCTTCTTCATATTGTTTTTGTTCTAGCAACTCGTTAATTCTTGAATTGTCTATCATAAACCAACCACTCATTGCATTTGTGTATAAACAAATCATTTCTTCGTCGTCAACATTTTCTAATTGTTCTAATAAGTATTTATTTTCGTCTTTATAATATTGTAATTCTTCGTCGTCTAAATCTCCATTTTGTTCTTGCATATAAATACCATAGTCCAAAAAGTTTTTAATGTCTTTCTTCTTTAAAATACATTGCTCTCCGTCGTCGTAAATTAAAGTATAATCTTCTTTCATAATCACTTCTCCTTTTCTTTTTACACTTATATTATAGCATACTAATTGATTATTTGTCGCTATTTTCTTCTAAATACTCAATAATACTTTGTTCTAGTTCTTCAACTTTACTTGCTCTCATATAATCTTTAATTTCGTCTATACAACTTTGAATATCTCCATAAACTTCGTCAGTAAATAAGTTTTCAATATATTCTCCGTCTTTTCCTACAAGTTCAATTTCAAACCAATTACCAAGTAATATATTAAGATTTCCGTTTTCTTGCTCCTTATAAAACTCTTCGTCATTAGTGATATAATATCTTTGTATATCGTCAATATTTCTTTCGTCATATAACCCTTTTTCTTCATTAGTATAAGACACTTTTAATTCTCCTCTACTAGCAATATAAAATGTTCCATATTTACAAGTAGCAAGTTCCATAGTTTCTTGATAGTGAAAAAAGTCCGTTTGCTGTTTATTTCTAATATCTTGATAGTAATTATTTGCTAGTGTAATTTTTAAATCTAAAACTAGTTCATTTTTATAATTCTCTATTTTCTTTACTTCTTCATCACTATAATAATGAAAGTCAATAATGTTTGTTTCTTTATACCAACTCATAAAAATAATATAATCAACATTAGATAAAGTAATAAGTAATTCTTTATTTGGAGTTAAATTATTTAAATATATTCCACAAGTATATAGGTCGTTTTCCTCTTCGTTTCCAATATATAGGTTAAGATATAAATGTTCTATATATCTTTGTCCTAATTCTTCACTCCAATAAAAACCTATTTGGCTACCCCTACATTTTCCATTGTAGTAATAATCTCCAATTCCTAAACCAAAATCTAACTCGTCAAAATATAATTTCATTATTCTTGTCTTATCAGCATTTTGTATAATTATTTGTTCTCTCATAATATCAACTCCTAATAATATTTTTCCTTTTCTTCTTCTTCTAATTCGTCTAGGTCAACAAAATCGTGTCCTAAATATTCTAATAATATCTTTAATTTATCTTTGCTTAAATAATCTTTAAACAAGTCGTATAATTCTCCATACATAAAACTATTGTTAAACTCATTTGCTATATAATTGTCTAAAACTTCATAGGTCATATCAATTTCGTCAATTAAACCCATTAAATCTAAACATATATGATTTACATTAAACTCTTCGTTAAACTTTCTTCTTAATAGTTCATACATATTATTTTCCATAATTACACTCCTATTATTCTCTTTTCAAAATCTAATTTTGTAAAGTTTTCAGCAATAAAATCTTCAACTTCGTCAAAACTTTCGTAATTATGACAAATAACCATTAGTTTTTTAAACTTTTCTTCAAAATCTTTATCTTTTTCTACTATAAATGGCTCATATTGAAAATCGTCGTCATAATATTCCGTATCTTTTAATTGAATAACCACATATTCTTTTTCCATAATCTCAACTCCTTATAATTTTTTAAAATCAACCATCATAAATCCCCAAGTTTTTTTAATATTATAACATTATCATTAATTATTTTCAAGATATTTTTTATGTTTTATGATATACCACAATAAACATTTCCTAATTTTATCTCTTCAAGAAAATCTTGTGTACTCATTAAACCCTCAAACCAATCTATAATATAACCATTTCCGTATAATCTAATATAATCTCCAATTATATCAATTTCTCCGTCGTCATATTTTTCCTCATAGGCTTGAAAATGTTTTAAAACCTTATCTATGCTCTCTAATTGCTGTGCTGTTAAATTATCTTTTAATATTTTATAATCAACACAAGTTTCTAAAATACTCATTTTATCACTCCTTAATATTTTAGGTTAAGGGAGAAGTTAATCTCCCTCTTCCCTAAAAGTTTACTTCCATTTTTCTATAATTTGCAAACTCTTTTAGTGCTTGTACTTCGTTATCAGTAGGCTTTCTATTATGAAGTCCTCTAACTTGTACTATTGTGTTATGTCTAACTTCAAATGTTATTAAACTTTCGTCTTTTTCTTTTCTTAAAAAGAATATTAAACACTCTCCGTCAATAACTCTCTTGATATAACTTGCAACACAATGATTTAAATTATCTCCCTCTCTTTTTAAATCTTCACTACTTTTAGGGGCAACAACCATATATTTCTTTCCGTTATATGTCTTAAAATCTTCATATCTACTCTTAAATATTTCTTCATTTTCTTTTTCAACAATAACTCTATGATTACGGCTTGTTATATCGTGTGTTTGTTTTAAATAACTTGAATATAATGTAGGCTTAATATCGTCCTCATTACACATTTCTAAATAATCTCCAAGTTCTCTAACAAAATCGTTTACCCTATCGTACCCTTGATTTATAGTTTCGTTAATTACATAATTAGCAAACTTACCAAGTGAATAATACTTTTTAAATACATTGCTTTCACTATAACTTGATAGAATTAAAGTCATTAAACTATCATTTTGTCTATTGTAGTAATAACCTCTTGAATAATCAATATTATAAAACTTCATATCTTCTTCATAATTTTTCATTTCGTCAATAAAGTCTAACCACTCTTTTTCAGTTTTTACTATATTGTATTTTTCATTTAAACTTCCGTTAATAAAGTCTTTATTATCATATATAGTTCTTACAATTTTTCTTTCTATTGCTGTGTTATATGTTTCTTGACTAATTCCTAAAATCTTATAAATAGGCTGTGCTGTTTCTAATTCCATTTTTAATAAATCGTCAATAATTTCATTAGGGGCTGTTTTCATTATGATTTCAAAAGATTTGTTTCTTAAATTACAATTTCTTAAATCATATAATGATAAATTACCTTTATAATCTACTCCATAAAAAGTGTTAATAAAATCATTATCTTTTACTTCTTCTAGTGGTCTTGTATCACTCCAATTTATACCAATATCGTTTATTTCATTTGTTAAAGCATTATACTTAACTCCCATAGTTTCCATAAAAGGAATAATTGTTTCTTCTAAAAACTTTGTAATAACTCTATCATTATCTTTTGATACACTATAAGAATATTTTTTAGTAATAATACTTGCTAGGTCAAAATCATAACCAACAACAACTACAACTTCTCCTCTTTTATTTTCTACTCTATATGTAATACTATCTTCACTTGAATAGTCGTCGTCCTCATAACCCGTTGTTAAATCATAATAATAATCAGTATAATTTCTACTATTTCTATAATGTAATATAACTTTCTTTTCAGTAGCAGTATATTGCTTTGTATATAAGTTTTCAACTTTACTTTGTAAAGCAACTTTCTTTTCTTCAATTTGTCTTGCTAATTTGTTAATTTCGGCTTTAATTTTCTTAATATCTTCTTCTCCCTCAACATTGATATTTTCAACTAAACCTCTTAAATTATGTTCTTTATTAGCATAATAATCTCTAATATAATTTCTTTTTTCTTCTATCATTTTAATCACTCCTTACATAATCTCCACTAAAATCTCTCTTGCTGTCATATTTTCAATATCTAAATCTTCATAATTTTCATATAGCATATCACTTAATAATGATATACTTGTGTCAGTTTCGTCTTTCAACCATAATTCGTTAAGCAACCCAACTAACTCATAGGCTTTGTTATCTTCAAAACCACTACATTTTAAACAACTAAACATATATAATTTATCAACCATTAAATTATCTTGTGCTGTTAAGTCGTTATATGTTTTAATAAAATCTTCTTTATTCATAATTTTCCTCCTTATATAACTCTTCTATTGTTAAACCATACTTATCTAAATCTTCTTGAATAATCGTATTATATACTAGATTATCAATTCCACCTCTATTTAAAATGTTATAGATTTCAATTTCGGCTTTTAAAAGTTTCTTAACCCACCATAAATCGTTTTCTCCTGTTTCAATTTGATAATTATACTCCTCGTCCATTTCTCTTGTTAATAATTGTAATAATGTTTTTTGTGTTTCATTTGTAAATGTCTTTCTTGCTCTTCCCATAAAATCTCACTTCTCCTCTTTACACTTCCATTATATCATAACAAGTTCTTATTTGTCGCTGTCTTTTAATTTTTTTATTTGCTTTTCTATCAAACTCAACATATCTTGATTTGTAGCAATTTGATTTAAAACCATTTCTTTTAATTCTTCTAATTCTTTAATACCCTCTATTTCGTGTTTTTTAGGCTCAATTTCGGCTGTTTTATCTTTCTTAATATAATACCCATAGACACATCTATTTCCCTCTCTACTACAATTATAAGTGTCATTTATCACTCCATTTTTTACACAAGTTAAGTGTTTTGATAATTTGCATATAATTGTATCGTTCATAGGTATTTCATTTGCTCTTAAATGTACTTGACAACCACTCCCTATTGTCATTAGTGGTATAAACTCCCAACCTAACTCTTTTAGTAGTTTATCATAAGTGTTTCTATAAACTCCATTTCTAGCATTTGATATTCCTTTTTTTCTTTTTCCTTTATGCTCTCTTTTAGCATACTCGTTTATTTTATCATAAACCTCTTTATAGTCCATATCATTTGCTATTGATATTGCCCTACAAACACAATCTCCAACTCTTTCCTTTTCAAAATATTTTTCTCTTCCACCACTATTGTAGTTAAAATCTAACTCCATTTTTTTACCTCTTTCTATAAAGAGAGTTCTTCTTTTCTCTTTACACTTACATTATAGCATATAAAAGAATAAATTGTCGCTAAAATTGAAAAGTTTTTTTATTGCTGTCTTAATTCTTCTAATTTTTTAGTCCACTTTTCTATTCTCTTTTGGTCGTTTTTCTTTTTAGCATTACATAGATTATTCATAGCATTATGATAATCTTTATTGTCTTTATTCCATTGCTTTTGTCTAGTATTATTATTACTTTTATTATGTCTAAACTTTTCAACTAAATTGATAAAATCAGTAAAATCTTCGTGTGATATTTTAATCGTATCAACCATATAAACTTTATCTTTATTTTTACCAAACAAAAGTTCTTCATTTGTACCTATTAAGTTTTCCATTTTAATAAGTAAAGATATTTCCTCATTTTTACATAGTGCCATAAAATCACTACTCCTTTATATTTTTCTTAAACTCTTCTTCTAAATCTTCATCGCAACTTGCATAAAACTCGTATTGTTCTCCGTCCTCATAGCAATATACAAATAGATATTCACTAAATACACGAGGTTCTATTGAATATTGTTTTCCTTTATATTCTTTAATAAAACCACCACTTGATATATTACAGCATATATCTTCTACAACCTCATAAAACTCCGTATCATACTCAAACTCTAATAAACAATAATATGTATAATTTGCCCTAATATCTCCTCCTCTATGTACCATAAGGGCTACATAATATTTTCCGTTATGTTCTACACTTTGCCAAGAAAAATCATTTAAAATATGTCCTCCGTGATTATAAGTGTTATCTCCACAACCCCACTTGTCCTCGCTCTCTTTTGTTAAGTCCGTTAAGTATTGTAAAACTCCGTTTCCATATACTCCCCAAAACTTATCTTTATTTTCTTGTTCCCATTTGTCGTAATATTCCTTTGGTATTTCCACCTCATAAGGCTTTAATTCTTCCAATAATTCTTTTGTGTTAATATAATATTTCAACTCGTTGTCTTTTCCCCACTCCGTTATAGGAAGATTAGGAATATCGGCTATAATCGTATCAATAAACTTCATATATAATCTCTCCTTTTTACATACTTATTATATCACGACAAATAGTTAATTGTCGCTAATTATAGATAATTTCTATAATCTTTTTCTTTTCTTCCTCAAAATCTTCGGTGTCTTTTATAATTTCCATACTACACTCATAAATCATTTCTTTATCTTCTTCGTAAAACTCCGTATCAGTTTCTTTGATATAATCTAGTAAATCATATAAAGTCCACTCTTCTAATTCTTTTAATGTAGGCTTGACAACATAACACATAATGAAGATTTGCAATTTTTCTTTTGGTGTCGTTCCAATACTAACATAATGTATAAAATCACTAAAATCACTCTCAATTTCATAACTATAATGTTCGTTCTTTTGTTCTAGTGCTGTTAAGTTATCATAAACCTCTTGTACCATATTGCCGTTATCTAAAACATTAAGTGCTTGATAATTTGATAAACCCGTTAATTCTCTTAATTTATCATAATAATCAAACTCTTTTCCAAGTTTTCCACTTAAATCAGCAATTTCTCCAAGTGCATTTACAAGTCCATTTTCTAACATATTTACATAATCTTGACTATTTCCGTTCATATCTATAACTCCTCTCTTGTTATAAATCAATATCTTCTTCGTCAAATAATACATTATTAAATATATATTCTAATTTTGTCTTTGGTGTCATTTTTACCTCAATATAATCACTATCAGTTATATCGGTCATACTATCTATATCTAATATATGTAATTTGTTTTCTTTTTCCATTTCAACTAATATAACTCCCTTTTTAGAATAATAATCTCTATCGTGGTGTTTGTTATATTGTTTTACATTTGTTAATTTTGCTATTTTCTTAATCATTTTCATTTCCTTTGTCCTCTCCTCTTTCTTGTATTTTCCACCATATTTATAGGCTTAAAGAATAGTATTATCATAGACTTAAAAAGTGGTATTTTTTAAAGTTCATAATAGAGAAAAGATTTTTTTAATAATACTATTCTCAAAACCTACAAACTAGGCTTTGTTATATAGTTAATTTCTTAACCATATCAATTATATCATAATGAATATTGATTTGTCGCTGTTTCTAAAAAGTTCTTGTTAATAAATTGCTGTTCTTTTCAAAACCAATTAAACCAATTTCACTACAAACACTATCAGTTTTATTGTAAACATAAGCATAAGTTTCATTTTGTTCTAATAGGCTGTTATCACTCTTCCACTCTTCCTTTTCATTGCTTACATAAAACATATTATATAATTCTCCTAAATTAGTATTTCCGTGTATAATATGATATACATAAGCATTATAATTTGTTTCAAACTCGTTAATTTGCTCTATTAAATCAAAATCAGTTTCTTTTAGTCCAACTACATTATATCTTTCACTAATTGTTAAATCATAATTATAATTGTCTAGTCCAAGTGCTGTTAATCTCTTTTTGCTCTCCTCAATTTGTTCTTGTGTAGGTATATATTCTCGTGTAGGTACTTGTCTAATTTCTACTTGTCTATCTTCTCCAATATTTTCGGCTATACAATATGCTTTATAATAGTCCATAACATACTTAACTCCTAAACTCCCAAAAGTGCTGTAATAAAAACTCCCTTTTGTTCCTTTTGGCTTTATATAACCATATTTTTGGCTGTATAAATAGTATTTTCCGTTATGTTCTTCTTTAAAATATTTCATAAATACTTTGTAATAATTTTCTAGTATTTCATATCTCTTATCTAATTGTTCTTTATATTCTTGTTTATTTCTATAAGTGGTATAAGTTTCTCCCTTATAAGTTTCTTCATAATCTCCACTCTTTAAATCTTCGGCTGTTATAACAATATAATCATTACTCCATTTTGTATCTCCAATTACATAAGTTTTATATTGTAGTGTCGTATCTTCATAAATCTTCCAAGTATTTTTGCTGTTATAAAGTTCTTCATTAGTTTTTGATATAGCATATCTCCATTTATAACAACTATCATTTAAAACTAGTCCACCACCATTTAAGGCTCTTAATAGTTCTAACTCTTTAATATGAAAGTCCGTATCTCCACTCATAAACTCACTATTATAATATGTACTAGGTACTACATTACTACTTGCATTACATACCATAATTTTATTTTCTTTTTTCTTTAATGAAATATTTTTTACTTTATTATAACTCATATTTTCCACCTCTCTTAATATTTTTTTTGGAGGAGTATATACTTAATATATATACTCAAACTCCTCTATAAACCATTTGTCAAACTCTTTAAAATAGTCTTTTGCTAATTTTTCGGCTTGTTCTTCTAGTTCAAACCATATACCCTCATTTCTATCAAAAGTCCACTCTAAATTGTTATTTGTACCCTCTTTTAAATATATCGTCTTTTCAGTTTTTGTTTTCATTGCTATAACATACCAATTATACATAATCTCTCCTCTTTTCTTGATATAATTATAGCATATCAAACCTCTAATTGTCGCTATTTTCCATAGCATTTTTTATTCTTGTTTCAATATCTTTTATTTCTTGCTCGTTATATGCTCCTACTATTTTCTCATTTTCTATAACCATTTTTAAAAACTCTTCTTTTACTTTTTCAAAATCTCCTTTTGTAAAGAATTGCCAACTTGCATAACCAAGTTCAAAACCTATATTTGCCAACTCATAACTAACATTACAACCTAAATCAGCAAGTGTTCCATTATTCATTGTAAATAAATTATAATCTTCTTCTATACATTTGTTTGTGTCCTCTAAATCTTTATTAAACATTATACAATAATTTACAAACTTTTCTTTTTCTTTATTTATAAGCATCTCAAACAACTCACTTTCTTTATAAACCTCTTTTACTAATTTATCAATTTGTTTTATACTCATATTATTACACTCACTTATTTCAGCAATAATATAATTATCATAATAAACACTCAAAACTCCCTCTTCGTTAATAGAATAATTTATCATATTTAAAACTCCTTATCTTATCATTTCAGCATAATCATATAGAAAATCTCTATTTCTTATTTTGTCTTTAATTTCCTTTAAATCTTGTATATAAGTCTTGTTATTCCACTCTTCTAGTGCTTTCTCTTTTAAATCGGCTGTTAATCTTGTTATATCGTTCTTTTCTTTATATTCAACTATAAAACTCTTTTCGTTATTATCTAGTATTTTATCAATTAAATTAAGCATACAACTTTCGTACTTATAACTCTCCCAAGTTCTATTTAAATATCTAACTTTATGGCTGTCTATTTCATAACTTGTTAATAATGTACTTTTGTGTCCCCAACTATTACTAGTTTCCCAAGTTTCATTGACAATACTATAAATCTCTCCACTTTTACATTTAAATCTTCTAATTTCCATTTTTCTCCTACTCCTCTTCTACTAGGCTGTTATAAGTGCAACCCTCATAATCGGTATAAACATTATGAATTACTCTACATTTATTTTCAAAAAAGTCTTTTTGCTCGTTATATATCTCTCTAACTCTATCTTCTCCTAATTTATCAATATACTCGTTTGCATAAGGCTTATGGTAGTAATCACTTACCATATTTATACAAACACTTGTATAAATATCTCCCCCATAAGTAAAACAACTCATAATCATTTCTCTTAAACTAATTTCAATTTCCAACTTTTTTTCAGTTTCCGTTAAGGAGTTTTTGCTCCTTAACATATCTTTAATTTCCTCAATTTGTTTTCTATTCATTGTTATCACTCCTTAAAACTTCAACCCACTTCATAGCAACTTTTTTAGTCTTAAAACTCATAATACCTTTTTGGAATTGTACTCTCCATACATTTCCCTCTTTCCATATTTCTCCAACTTTTCTTTTCATAAATCTCTCTCCTTTTTTATTTACACTCTAATTATATCATAAGCAAGTCTAAATTGTCGCTATATTTTTAAATATCTTCAATTAAATCTTCAAACTTATTTAAAACACTATTACAAGCATTTTCGTATATATCTCCTAAATCAGCATTTTTATAACTTTCTAAAAATGTTTCATAATCTCCCTCTAAATCGTTAATTTCACTTTGTACTATATTATATACTAAATCTTTTGCTTTTTCTTTTGTAATAATTTTTCCCTCGTTATCTAGTCCTCTTTTAATGGCTAAATCTAATACCTTATTTTTTAAATCTTCTAGTGATGTATCTAGTGTAATTTCCTCGTTAAAATAATTTTGTATAGGCTCATAATAATTGCCGTTATAATCGTTTAATTCTATCATTAAATGGCTCACTTTATCTAATGTAAAATTGTTTGCTAGTGATACATAATCACTATCTAAACACTCAATATAAAGCATATAATTATCAGTTAATGATATTGTGTTATAATAATCACTATTGTTAATAAATAAATCTCTTATAGTTTTCATTAAAATCACTCCTTATTCACAAGTGGAGAAAAAGTCCTCTTCCACAAACATTGTGCCGTTATAATATTCATAAATCTCGTTATCACTAACTAAATTATCTATATCGGCTAACTCTCCATAACTTGCATTATTTCCTAAAACATTACAATAATAATTTTGTTTTAATTCAGTTAATTGCTCCCTATTCAATTCTTTTACACTCATTATAAATCACTACTCCTTTAATTTATTTTTTTACCATTTTTATACATTATACAAACCTCGTGTATAAAACCATTATTTTGGTGTACTAAAAACTCTTTTGTTTCTTTTGTTATATTGTTAATTTGTAAAACCCAAGCAAGTTTATGATATACTCCGTTAATTCTCTTTAAATAGTCCATAATGTCTAGGCTATCTCCAACTCGTGAAAATGGCTTATTCTGGCTATCTTTTAAAATATAATCATATTTTAATCTCATAATCTTTTCCCTCTTTTCTTAACTTAATTATATCATATAACTTGCTGTATTGTCGCTAACTTTCTAAATAAATTATTAAATCTAATGTATCAGTAAAGTTTTGGCTCTCCAACTCTTCTTTTATGCTGTTATAACTTTCTAAATCATTTTCTTTTAATTCAGTTAAATCTCTTAATAATCTTCCATAAAAACCTTGACTACTTGCCAACTCTCTAATTGCATTTAAAATATCTTCCATTTTCATTTTAAATCTTCTCCTTTTCTCATTTACATATACATTATATCATATCAATATTTAAATTGTCGCTTTTTAATCTTCTAAATCAATAAATCTTTCTTCTATTTTATACTCTTCTATATCTTCATTTCCATAAACAATTTCTAGGCTGTTTGCTGTTTCCTTTATATCTAAATTGTCTATATCTAGTCCATTATAATCTACATAATCGGCTATAATTTCCTTTTTAATCAATTTTAATTCTTCTTGTGCTTTTTCTAGTGTACTTTTGATAGAATATTTACCTAAAATAGAATAACTTTCATTGCTCGTGCTGTTGCTTAAATAATGTCCTAAAACTACATAAACTTTTTTCATATTACCACCCAAATAAATACCTCTCATTAAACCCTAGTTCTTGAAATAATTTATCTCTCACTAGTGCATAAATATCATAGTTAAATCTCGTGTTTACACGGCTCTCCGTTTCATAGATATTATTACAATTATTCAACTCCATTGTTGCATAAAATAGGCTTGTTATATACTCCTCTATTGTAAAGTGCATAACTCCTTTTTTATTATTTTCCTCAATTTGTTTTTTCATTTCAGTTATAATTGTTTTTTCTAAATATTCAAGTCCACATAAATCTCCACTTTCAAACTCTTTTTTAAAAGTCTTTAAATCAAAACTCTTATACTTGTTATACATAATTTTCAACTCCTTTATTAGTTTACTTGTCCTAAATAAATCTCCGTTAATGTTTCTTCTAATGTTGCATAATCTCCACAATAATATTTTTCTTCGTTATCTCCATTTTTGAAAAAATCTAAATCTCCATAAATGTCTTTATAAACTCCATAATTATCAATTAAAGTACCACTTATTCTAAACTTTTCAATTAAATAATACTCGTTATCTTTTTCAACTAAAATGTTTCCATTTTCTAACATATCAATTTTCATATTTTACCTCGTTTCTTATTTTATCTCAAAATCTAAAAGTGCTGTTATATCTCTTTTTGCTCCGTTTTCAATTTCACAAATAACTATATATTGTTTGCCGTTATTTTCAAGCATATTTATAAAATAATCACAACTCTCTTTATCACTCATTGTTATAGTTTTAATCTCGTTATTTTCTCTAAATCTAATTATATATTTACCTCTATAAAATCTCTCCATAATTAAAACTCCTCTTCCTCTTCTTCTTCCTCTTCTAACTCTCCGTTGCTGTTAAGTCCTAAATCACTATAAATTGTATCTCTCTCAAACCATATAAAGTCGTTTAATTCAGTATCGGTAGGTGTTTCTTCTAAAAAGTAAATATTCTCCAAGTTTTCCATAAACTCCTCTTCTAAATTAGCATTTGAAATATCTTGTAAAGTGTCTATTGCTCCACTCCAACTATTTTCCATTAAATCATAAAAACTATCAATTTCCTTAATTACTTTCATAAATCTTTTCTCTCCTTTTCTTTACACTTTAATTATAACATATAAAGTAGTTATTTGTCGCTGTTTTCAAAATCTTTTTTTAATTCTTTAATCAACTCTCCACTAAAATATGGTAGTTTTTTGTTATATACAAAATCAATAAAATCTTTTGTATATTCAATATTAAATAATTCACATATAAACTCAATTTGCTCTCTCATAATCTTTTCTCCTTTTTCTAATAATATTATAGCATATCAAGTCCTAAATTGTCGCTTTTACCCAATATAAATTACTATAAAATCGTCCGTTATTTTTACCACTTTATAGGCTTGTTCTTTTGCTGTTAAGTCCTCAATGTCCTCTCTCCCAAGTGTGCCGTAATACTCCTCGTTTGTTTCCTTATCTATGCTGTATATATCAATACAACTTAATCTTGTTCTACAACTCAAATAATCGGCTAATTTTATTTTACTATTCATATTGTAATAATCATTTAAAAATCTTTCTTCTCTACTCATAATTTTCCCTCATAACTCTCTCATAATTTGTTTCGGCTGTTTCCTCGTTATAGTCCATATTTACTCCTAAATCTCTTAATCTAGGTATAACATAATCATAAATTAAATCGTTAAAATCAATGTCGTTAATGTCCTCATTTTTAAACATTTCTCTAACAAGTATTTTCATATCGTGGCTGTTATTTATGCCGTTAATTTTTCCCTCGTACTCGTTAATTATTTTTAGAATATTTTTTTCCATAATCTTAACTCCTTTTAATCTCCATACTTAAAATTGTTAAATTGTCTTGTCCTCTAAAATAATCTATATAGTGTAATACCTCTTGCATATCTAATAATCTATCACTATATGTCGTTTTTTGTCCGTTTTCCGTTGTTTCTAGTGTTATATAATACATAGTCCACTCTCCCTCTTTTATGCTGTTATATAGAGGAGTGCCGTTAAGCAACTCTCCCTATATAATACTCACAACTATCTAGGCTTAAATGGTCGTTATAATATGCTGTTGCAATTAGTTTTCCATTTTTTTCTATATCTATAAAATCACTCTCGTTATTCATTAAATAGAAATAGTCGTATCTTAAATGATATAGTAAAATGTCTAAATTATCGGTATCAATTAAAACTTTTCCTCTCTTTTTATTGTCATTTCTTAAAATAACTTTCATTTCTTTTCCCTCATTTCTTAATAACATTTTACCATATAAAACCCTAAATTGTCGCTGTTTCTAGTAATTTTCTTTTATGCTTATTTTTCCTTTTGTTTGGCTTATTTTATATCGTGGTGCTGTGTCGTATTTATCTATCTCGTAAACATACCACAACTCGTTATCTTTTAATTTAAAATCGTTAAGTGCTGTATCGTTATGCTCATTTAAAAATCTTGCTAGTGCTTGTGCTTGTTTTTGGCTCTTGCATAAAATACTATATTTATTGCTGTATATAAACTCTTTTCCCTTTATTGTTTTACTTATTATAAACATAAAATCTCCCTCACTTTTTAATCAATTAAAACTCCATAAAACTTTTTTAAGTTTTCTCTCATATCTTCTAATTTACGGCTGTTATCGGCTGTAAATGATATTGTATCTTTTATAATGTATTTTTGCTCGTTTGTTAAATCGGCTCTCTCTAAATCTTTTGCCAACTCCTTAATACATTTGTCGTTTGTGTCAATTTCCGTACCTATTGCAAACCCTATAAGTCTTGCTTGTTCTTTTGTTAATGTAATTGTTAATGTATCATTTTTTTGTAAATCTAAAATCTCGTTTCTAGTTTTAATTTGTTTTAATTTTTCCATAAAATACCCTCGTTTCCGTTATTTGTTTTCCATTTTTTTTCCGTGTTTTTTCCATTTTTTTTCCGTAAACTTGTCAATTTTTTTCCGTGTCTTTTCAAGTTTTTAAATCTCTAAAATCTAGGTTAAAATCTCGGCTGTTTGTTATAGAGGAGTGCCGACTATAAATCGGCTGTTTCCTCTTCTAAAATTGCCAACTCTTCGGCTGTAAAAATCTTATCTAAT
This sequence comes from uncultured Caryophanales bacterium, assembly GCA_937897245.1. Next base: position 27,383 of record CALCBO010000174.1, read on the forward strand.
TTGCTGTTATTCTCTTTAATTTGCTTATAAATTGCTTTTGCTTGTTTGTAGTCCTCGTACCCAAACTCACTCATAAAACCCTCAATATCTCCACAATAATCTAAACAAGTGTACTCTCTAACTAAACAAGTTATAGCATTTAAAATCTTGTCCTCTTTATTATCGGCTGTTAAAATATCAAGTCCTACTCCCTCATAATACTCAAAACAATTATTGTTAATTGTTAATACATAATATCTCATTTTTTGTGTATCGTACTCACTCATTGTACCCATACCCATATACTCAATATCAATATTTTTGTTATCTAAAACTTTTTTAATTTCATTATTCATAAAAATCTTTTCTCCTTTTCTTTTTACACTCTTATTATATCATAGCAACCTTTAAATTGTCGCTTTTTTTGAAAAACTTTTTTATAATTGCTCTTTTGTTAAGTCGTGGCTGTAATTTTTAAACTTGTAAATCTCAACTCCTACATTATCAAGTAATTTTTCTAAATCTTTTGTATCAAGTCCTAATTTCTCTAAATTATGAATAGCAATTTTAATATTTACTAACTCATTATCAATATTTTTTGTGCTGTCGTTTATTGCTTTTAAATTGTTTTTAATTTCATTTTTAAACATAATCTTTTCTCCTTTAAATCTAACATTATTATACTATATAAAATAGTAAATTGTCGCTTTTTTTTGAAATATTTTTTTGGCTTTTTAAAATTGCCCGTAAACTTTTTTTATGCTGTTAAAATTGCCCGTAAAACTTTAAAATTGCTGTTATACAAACATTTGTTTGATAATTTCCCCACACTACAACCTATCGGCTGTTATAGTGAGATTTCCACGACAAAATACCAAACGGCGAACATTTGTTCGTATTCGTTCGGTTGTCGTGTTTGGTGGTTTTTGGTGGTGTCTTTTATGCTTGTTTATGTTTGTTTGTTTTTTGTTTGTTTTTAATAACTCCACTTTATCACCTCATTACATAAAGATTATATCATATATATTATTATATTGTCGCTTTTTTTAAAAAATATACTACTTTACAAAAAAATGTAAAATATATTATAATGATACAGTACTATTTGAAGGTAAAGAAATGTATTTGGGAAGCAGAGATGCTTATCTTCTTCCACTCAATCTAAAAATTAATCAGTATGTGCTTCTTTATTCAACTGCGGAGATATATCGTTACAATGACGCTTATATTCAGTTTAGGTTGACTCAACCACAAGATGAGATGGTATTTGAAGGTGTTGTTTTGTTTAGACAA
>CALCBO010000175.1 GCA_937897245.1 uncultured Caryophanales bacterium
AACAGTACTAGCTATATTAAATCCTTTTGACCATCCTAATACAGCTTTATAAATAGTTAATTGGAAAGGATGATAAGTAACTAATACTAATATAGAATATACTAAAATTACAATTGCTGCTGGAGCTAAAGCTTTTTTAGCACCTTCAGCAAACCCTTCTAAAATATCAGATAACTTAACTTTATAAATTATAACTAATAATAGAAGTGCTAAGAACATTGGAGTACATAAATCATTAATTGTCCAATTTCCAAATGAATTAACAGTTCCTAAAATTTTACCAAATAATGGGAATCCAAATAATTTAAATTCTTGTACTGCCTTAGTTGAATTTTCAAAAATTGTAACTTTAAATCCTGTATCTCCCCAAGTAATAAATGCTAAAACTAATAGAACTAATAATAAGAAGAAGCCAACTGTAAATGGCCAAGTTTTATGATTACCTCTAACTTCACCTGGAACTAACATTTCATCTTCATTACTCTCTTTAACAACAATTATATCTTCATCTTTTAAAGCTGCTTTGTTAGCATTTTTGCTACGTGATTTAGAAGAATTATTTGTTTTCTTAGTAGAAGAAGATTTAGTATTTTTATTTGACTTACTCGTTGTCTTAGAATTATTTTTCTTAGCTGGTGCCTTCTTTACAGATTCAACAACTTTTTCTTCTTCAACTTCAACAGAAACATCTTCATCTTCATATTTCTTTATTGGTTTCTTTTCAATCTTTACTGCTTCATGATTACTTATATACATTAAAGTATTAAAGATAACCACAACAATTGCTACTAATAAAAGTATAAAACGAACACCTATTTGATTTCCAAATTTTAAATTTAAAGTTTCAAATAATACACTTAAATTATTGTATGCATATGTTGCTCCAATCAAACCAGCAGATATTCCACCTACAGAAACAAATGCCGCAACTATCTTATCATATCCCATTAATAAAATAATTGAAACAATCAAAGGAATTAATAATGCTACTCCAAATTGTAACCCACAAAGAGAAACTAATAAAGCAATAAGAATAATCATTATTGAAATAAATAATTTTTCTTTTCCTTCAACTTTATCAACAATCTTATTTAAAAAAGATCGATAAGCTGGAATTTTATATAAAACTCCATAAAATCCTCCAATAAGAATTATAAACAATGCAATATATCCAAAATATGACAAAGCAGTTAATGGATAATTAAACAAATCAAATAATCCCATTTGGACGCGTCCTTGATCTACATACTCACCAGAATAATAAGCAGCTGGAAAAATCCAAGTAAGTACTAGACATACAATCATCGTAATAAGGACGACTTTTCCTATACTATGTTTCTTCATAATTAACCTCCCATAATAATTATAACTATTTAAGATACGTTTTACAAGCATTTCGAATTTTTTTTAATGAAAATTTAGTGAAAAAGAACTAAATCATTAGTTCTTCTCTTTCATTGTTGGAAATAATAATACATCTCTAATAGATTCTTGTTCAGTAAATAACATCATCATCCTATCTATTCCATAACCAATTCCACCAGCTGGTGGCATTCCATATTCTAACGCCTCAATAAAGTCCATATCAATATCATTAGCTTCATCATTTCCTAAATCTCTTTCAGCTAATTGAGCTTCAAATCTCTCTAATTGATCAATTGGATCATTTAATTCAGTGTAAGCATTCGCAAACTCTTTTCCACCGATAAACAATTCAAAACGATCAACAAATCTTTCATCATCTGGATTTTTCTTAGTTAAAGGTGATATTTCTAATGGGTGTCCATATAAGAAAGTCGGTTGTATTAAAGTCTCCTCAACATATTCCTCAAAAAATTTATTAACAATATGTCCATATGCTTTTTCATGATCTTCAAGAATTATTTTATGTTCTTCAGCTAATTTTAAACATTCATCCAAATCTGTTATTTTCTTAAAATCTATTCCTGTCTTATCTTTAATAGCATCTGTCATACTAATTCTTTTCCAAGGACTCTTTAAATCAATATCATATCCACTAAATTTAAACTCAGTTTTATTAAAAACTTCACTGGCAATAGTAGTAAACATCTTTTCTGTTAAATCCATCATTCCTTCTAAATCGCTATATGCTAAATAAGCTTCCATCATCGTAAATTCAGGATTATGCCTAGTATCCATACCTTCATTACGGAATACTCTTCCTATTTCATATACTGCTTCCATTCCTCCTACCAGCAATCTCTTAAGAGGTAATTCTAAAGCAATTCTTAAATACATATCTAAATCTTGAGCATTATGATGAGTTTCAAATGGACGAGCTGCAGCTCCTGTTAATAAAGTTGTTAAAACAGGAGTTTCTACCTCAATAAAACCTAGTGAATCCATATAATTTTGAATTGAACGAATTATTTTAGGTCTTAAAAAAGCTACTCTCTTAGAATCATCATTCATCATTAAATCAACATAACGTCTACGATATCTTTCTTCTTTATCCGTTAATCCATGAAATTTCTCAGGTAAAGGACGTAAAGCTTTAACTAAATGTGTATATTCTAAACATTTAATAGTTACTTCTCCAGTCTTAGTCTTCATTACTTTTCCATAAACTCCAACTATATCTCCAATATCAGCACTTTTAAATAACTGATATACTTCTTCTCCTACATCATTTATAGAAATATATACTTGAATTGAATCAGTTTTATCTTTTATAGTAAAGAATGAAGCTTTTCCCATCTTTCTAATAAACATAATTCTACCAGCTACTTTAGCTGTATCAGTCATAAATTCAAATGCATCATGTTCAACATCACCATATTTTTCCTTAATATCCTTCGCAAAATCTTCTCTATCATATCTATGACCAAAAGGGTCTAATCCACTATCTCTTAATTTTTGAGCTTTATCTCTTCTCACAATTTCTTGTTCTGTTAATTCTCTCATTTTTCTTCCTCCTTATACTCTTACTACTTTTGTATGAGCTAACATATCATGAATACTCTTACCATCTTTACGTCTCATAATCATTATTACAGAAATCAAAATTGATAAATATTGAATTAATTCTACTACACTAACACAATAAAAATATACACTTTTAGGAATAAATAACATAAAACTAAAAGTAATAATAGTTGCTAAAATAGAATTAGCTAATAAACTACGTATTATCATTTGATCAGTAGATAATTCTCCCTCATCTGAAACCACTTTTATTTTCATTACTTTCTTTCCAATAGTCTGCCCTTTAGCATATACCTGATATATAACAAAATATAATACATCCAATAATAAAGTAATTAAAGTTACAATTCCACTAAATCTTGCCAATTTATAATAAATACTAGAATAATCTTCCACATACTCTTTTAATGTTATTTCAGAATTTTGCATCTTTTCGACTATCTCCATTGCTTCTGTCTGTAATTTTTCATTTTTCGTCTCATTAATAAATGGTGTAGAAATAATACTAGCTATTATAGTTATTAATAATATATCTATAATATATGCCCCAAATCTTTGAATAAACAAGGCTTTATTGTTACTATTTTTTTTCTTCATCATTCTCCTCCTCGTAAAACTTTTCTAATAAAGAAATTATATCATGAATAGAAATTGTTTGATAGACTTTATTTTTTAATTCATTAGCTGATTTTATTCCTTTAAAATACCAAGATATATGATTTCTAATTTCTAAACAAGCATTCTTTTCACTTTTAATCTCATTTAATAATTTAAGATGTTTTAAACATATATTTACTCTATCAGACAAAGTTGGAGATATCTGTTCTCCGCCATCAAATAAAGCAATTGTATTATATATTAACCATGGATTACCTAATACACCTCTTCCAATCATAACTGCATCACAATGAGTTTCATTTATCATTTTTAAAGCATCTTCTGGACTCTTAATATCTCCATTACCAATAACCGGTATAGAAACACTATCCTTAACTTGTTTAATAATACTCCAATCTGCTTTACCACTATATCCTTGACTTCTTGTTCTAGGATGAATACAAATTGCTTTAGCACCAGCTTTTTCTATTGTTTTAGCAACTTCTACAGCATTAATATGATTACTATCCCAACCACTTCTAATTTTAACAGTTACCGGTATAGGTACAGAATCAACAACAGCTTTAACTATATCATATATTTTATCAATATCTTTTAATAAAGCTGAACCAGCTTGAGCTCTAAGTGCTACTTTTGGAACTGGACATCCCATATTAATATCTATAATATCAGGATGCATATTCTCATAAATATATTTAGCTGCTTCAACAAATGACTCCTTATCACTTCCAAATATTTGTTGTACTAAAGGTCTTTCCTCTTCTGTCATTGAAAGCATCCCTAATGTTTTTTCATTTCCAAATGTAATAGCTTTATCACTAACCATTTCAGCATAAATTAATCCACAGCCCATCTCTTTACATATTCTACGAAAAGCAGAATTACAAACACCAGCCATAGGAGCTAATACTACTTGATTCTTTATTTCAACATTTCCAATTTTCCACTCCATAAACATCACTTAACCAATCCATGCATAGTATAAACTATTTTCTTAAATAAAACAACAAAAGATTTCTAAATGAAATCTTTTTAGCATATTATTTTTGTTTTTTTAATAAATCTCTAATCTCTTCAAGTAATTGAACTTCCTCTTTTTTCTTTTCTTCTTCTTCATCTTCTTTTTCTTTCTTACCAACAGCCATAATACCATTTACTACCTTTAATAAAACAAATAATACTAAAGCCATAATTAAGAAATTAATAACAGCAGTAATAAAATCACCATATTTGATTACTTGACCACCATATATCTTAATAGTTCCTCCTACTTCAGCTCCACCTAAACCATTAATTAATGGATTAATAAAATCTTCGGTCAATGCAGTAACAATACCTTGGAAAGATGCACCTATGATAACACCGACAGCCATATCCATGACATTACCACGTAATATAAACTCTTTAAATTCTGCAAAAAATCCAGTTCCCTTATCCTTTATTTTATTTAGCTTTTCATTATCTATTTCTATCTTTTTAGCCATAAAAAATCACTCCTCTAGCATTATTATAATATATTTTTATTTTTTTTCAAGAAAAAAGAATCAGATTAAACATCTAATTCTTTCAACAACTCTGCTTTACTCATTTTAGAATAATTTTTTATTCCTTTTTCTTTTGCCATTTCTTTTAATTTCGTAATAGATAAAGACTCTAAATTATTCTCATCTTCTTCTGGCATATGTCCATTTTCTACTAAATAATCAATTTGTTCTTTAGTCAATGTTTCATATTCTAATAATGTCTCCGCAATTAATTTTAATAATGGTTTATTTTTCTTAATTATTTCAGTTGCATTCTTATGACACTCATTAATAATTTTTCTCATTTCCATGTCAATCTCATTTGCAACCTCATTTGAAAAATGTTGTGGTTTATTATAGTCTCTTCCTAAGAACACACTACCTGATTGTTGCTCAAATTGAAGAGGTCCTAAATCACTCATACCATACTCAGTAACCATTGCTCTAGCAATCTTTGTTGCTTTTTCAAAATAAAATTTATCA
>CALCBO010000176.1 GCA_937897245.1 uncultured Caryophanales bacterium
GAGCACATGACTGTTAATCATGGGGTCCTAGGTTCAAGTCCTAGTTGGGGCGCCATTTGGCGAGTTGGTGAAGCGGTTGAACACACTGCCCTTTCACGGCAGCATTCACGGGTTCAAATCCCGTACTCGTCACCATTTTGAAATTAGACACGTTAGGTGTTTTTTTTTTTTTTTATAAGTAATTTCTTTTTATGCCCTTGATATCCGAACAGATGCATTATATATTGAGCTTAGGATATTGATGGTGATACTTTTCCAAAATTTAAATGGGTAGATATAAGAGATTATAGAAATATAGATGTTATTAATGGAGATATGGTAAATACTACAGTTATAAAATAGACAACTAAAAAAGAATTATGTAAGTATAGTGGTAGATGAAATAGAAGTAATTAAGAAAAAAGAAAGATCTAAATCTATTGTAGGAATAGAATTAGGAAAAAAAGATTTAGTAGTAACATTATGTGTAGAAGAAAGGTTACTTTTTCTAGGAAACAGGAAATTTGGGAGGCAATGACCGATGTGATTTTTTGAAAAAAATCTTTTGTTCTTTGCGTTCTTTTCATAAATGTAGTATGATATTTTTAGATGTTAGAAGGTGGTATTATGGATTTATCTTTCTCATTAAAAGAAATGAAAGAAGTTTTAAGAATTTCTCAAGCTCAAGTTGATTTGTATAATGAGTCTATACAAAACTTAGATATAGCAATTAAGCAATTAGAAAATTATTGGATTTCAACGGAGACTGGAACTTATGAAGAATTTAAGAATCATTATTTAGAAAAAAAGAGTAAAATATTTGAAGCAAAAGATTATATGATTAAATTTTGTCAAAAGTTAGAAGAACAAATATTTATATATGAAGATGCTTCAAAAGATATAAAAAATTTATATGAATAAAGGTGGTATATAATGAATCAATTTCAGATTTTAGAGTTAGAAAAAATACTTAAAGTTGTTTATAGATCAACAGAAGGTGTTAGGACTAGTTTGAATCAAATGAATTTGTTATTTCAAGATGCTATAGGTGATAATGGTTATGCATGGTCAGGTGAAGAAGCATTGCGCTTTAAGGCTGCTTGGAATGGATTGGTTGATGATATTCCAGAGTATATAAATATAGTTGAAAATCAAGCAACTAATATTGAATTAGCTTTAAGTAAAGTACAAGAAATTGAAGAAAAATGAGAAAAACTTTTCTTTATAGTTGACAATAGATAGCTTTTTGTGTAATATTATATGTGCGGATGTAATTGAGGAATGGAGTAGTACTCAAGAGGCTGAAGAGGCGCCCCTGCTAAGGGTGTAGGTCGGGCAACTGGCGCGAGAGTTCAAATCTCTCCTACTCCGCCATTATGTTTGTTATCGTTGTTTATCAACGATTTTTTTGTTTATATCTTGAAAAATCTTACTTAATATGGTATAATTTGGTTGTTTGAGGGGGATAGATATGAAGAGATATTTAAAAAACTTTATTAAAATTATGATTCTTGCATTGTTTATTTTGCCTATTATGGATGTTTTTGCAGTTTCAACTATTAAGATTGAGAGAAAATCTTATATTCAAACTGGAAGTAGACAAGAAGCCAAATTTTATACTAATAAAGGATATGCTTATTGTATAACTCCAGATAGAGTTGGTGCTAAACAAGGTGCTACTTTGTCTTATATGAGTAAAGAGACAAAAGGAGATGTTTTATACTTATTAAATCAAGCTGGAACTAGTGATCATGATTACCTTGTTACACAATTAGCTATTTGGATTGAGAAGTTTAATTATATGCCTGATTATTATGTACAAAATTCTGGTATTGAGGTTGTTAAGTCAGCTAAGAGTTTAGCAGCTGAGGCAGCTAAAAATAAAGATTTTACCATTGGTGTAAGTGATGTTAGTATTTCTTCTGATAAAACAACATTACAACTTACTAGTGACGGTAAGTATTATAAGTCTGGAGTTGTAAGTGTTGGGCCAGTAGGTGGTGCAGTAAAAAGTCATAAAGTTGATTTAGTTGGAGCTCCGGCAGGAACTGAAATAAAAGACGTTGTGACTGGTGCAAAAGATAATACTCATCGTTTTGAAATATGGGTTCCAGCTACTAATGTTACCACAAAAGCAACATTCAAGGCTACTTTAACTGCTATTTTAACTTCTAAAAGTGTAGAACGTTATACACCTGGAGATGGACATCAAGATTTAGTTATTTTAGTTCCAGAAGAAAAGACTGTTAATAAAGATCTTACTTTTACTCTAAATCCAGTTGTAAGAAAATGTGAAGTTTTTAACAATCAATACTATGGAAAAGATGGAAATGTTGTATCTAAGGAAGTATATGAATCTCAATGTCTACATAAATGTCAAAAAGTAGATGGCAAGTATTTTGACAAAGAAGGAAAAGAAACAACAGAAGAAAATTATAAATTACAGTGTTTTACTCATACTTGTGAAAAAATTGGAGATAAATATTTTGGAAAAGATGGTTTAGAAGTTAATGAAACTGATTATACTAAACAATGTCTTCATATTTGTGAAATCTATAATAATGAATATTATGATTCAAAAGGATATAAAGTTTCACAAGAAGAATATAAAAAACAATGTGAAGTTAAAGAAGTTGTTGTTCCAGATACAAAAACAAATCCTATGCAAAGTGTAGTTATGATAATTTTTGGTTCTATCTTTTTAGGTACTGTAATGGGATATTTTGAATATAGTCATAAAAAAACATATAGTTTGAATAAGGAAGAAATTTAGTTTCTTCTTTTTTTTTGATATTTTCTTTTATATATAAATTTTAATTGTGGTTATTCTAAGAATTTTATGATATACTTTGAATGAGGAGTGTTTGCTATGGTAAATATAATGAAAAAATTTTTTCATAATTTTGATGAAATAACAGAATATTATAATTTTCTTGTTGAAAAAACTAAAAATCGAGAATATGTTGAAATAACAAATGAGTGGTTAATTGATAATTATTATTTACTTGTAGAACATAAAAATAATATTTTAAATCAGAAAAGTTTTTTGAAACACGAAATAAAAATTATAAATGAAATGTATTATTTTTTAAAGAATATTGTAGTAGGAAAGAATTATAATATTAGTTTTGCTTATTTAACTTCAGAGTTAAAAAAATATCAAAAGGAAACTAACAGATTTTTTTCTTATAAAGAATTGTCGATTATTATTCCTACTTTAATATTTATTTATACTGAAAGAATAAATGTATTGTGTCGTGAAGAATATCAAAAAATAATTGAAAAGGATTCTGTTTCTAAGAAATTAGAAAATCATGATTATTCAAGTGTTGAACAATTATTTCCTGACGGATTTGATATTCATAATAATTCATATTTTATTTTTGAACTTAACCATCAGTTACATCGTTCTGGATTAAATCAAAATAGAATTTTTAAGGAATTAAATGAGTATTTAACAAATAATAATGTAAGTTTGAAGGAATTAATTAATGAAGAGTATGCTAAAAAGTTAGATAATAATATTTTAATATCTAATATTTTTAGTGACTTTAAGGAGTTTTTTGAATTCTCGGATGAGGATTTTTTTGAAAAAGTATCAAATACTGAAAAATTACTTCTTACTGATGATGTATATAAGAATATGACAATTGAATCAAAGTTATTATATAGAAATAGATTAGTTAAATTAGCTCGTAAGAATCATTTGGATGAATACTCTTATCTTGAAAGAATTTTTAATCCTGAAGAGCATGTTGGTTTTAAATTGTTTAAACAAACTAAGAATACCGTTAAAGTTTTCTTTTATATTTTCTTTTTAGTAGCTGTTACTACTGTTTGTTCTTTTGTTTTGTCTAATTATTTTATTAAACCTAGAGTAATTGGATTCTTTGTAATGTGGATTCCTATAAGTCAATTAATAGGTCAAATAATGAACGAATTATTAATACATTTTGTACCTACTAGAGTAATTCCTAAGTTAGATTACTCTAAAGGTATACCAGAAGAATCAAAAACAATGGTAGTTATACCTACAATTGTCTCAAATACAAAGAAAATAAAAGAAATGTTTGATATTTTAGAATCATTTTATTTAGTTAATAAATCTGATAATTTATATTTTACTCTTTTGGGAGATGTTAAAGCAGGTGACCAAAAAGTAATGGATTTTGATGATGAAGTGGCTAAATATGGGGAAGAATATGCAAATGAATTAAATAAGAAATATAAAAAGAATTTATTCTATTTTATATATAGAAAACGTATTTGGAATAAAAAAGAGAATTGTTATTTAGGTTATGAAAGAAAAAGAGGAGCATTATTACAATTTAATAAATTGTTACTTGGAGAGTATGTAGATGAAGATAAATACTATCAAGTGAATATGTTACATGATAATCATTTAGATATTAAATATGTAATTACTTTAGATACAGATACTAAATTAGTCTTAAATTCTGCTTTAAATCTAGTAGGGGCTATGGCACATCCAATTAATCATCCTGTTTTAAATAAAAATAATACTAAGGTAATTAGTGGATATGGTATTATGCAACCTAGAGTTAGTGTTGATATTGAGGCTACTAATAAGAGTTTATATAGTCAAGTTTTTGCGGGAATTGGTGGGTTTGATACATATTCAGCTGTGGTACCTAATGTTTATCAAGACTCTTTTGGAGAAGGTAGTTTTGTTGGAAAAGGTATTTATGATTTAAAAGTATTTAATCAAGTTTTAGACAATACTTTCCCTGATAATTTAATATTATCTCATGATTTATTAGAAGGTAATTATTTGCGATGTGGTTATATTTCTGATATTGAATTGATGGATGATTTTCCATCTAAGTTTTTAACTGATATTACTAGACATCATAGATGGGCTAGGGGAGATACACAGATAATACAGTGGTTATTACTTAAGGTTCCTAATTTTAATAAAAAGAAAGTTAAAAATCCTATTAATTTATTAGGAAAATACAAAATACTAGATAATATTATTAGAATGTTTTTAAATCCTATGTTATTGTTGATACTATTGTTGGCTTTTACTGGAAATTTTTGGACATCAGTATTTTGGGTTTCGTTTGTAGTATTAGAAATAGCAATTTCAATATTGTTCTTCTTACGTAGTAAGATGGCTAGACATTCTAAAGGAAAAAAGGAGATTTATTATAAGAAATTATATTTTGGTGGAAAAAGTTTATTATTAAGATCATATATAATGTTTGTAACCATTCCTTTTTATACAAAATTATATATGGATGCTTTTTTTAGAACATTATATAGATTATTTTATAGCCATAAAAATCTATTAAATTGGATTACTGCAGAAGAGGTTGAAAAGACTGTAGATGGTAGTTTAAAGAATTATTTTAGAAATTTTATATTTAATATTGTTTTTTCTATTATCTTTATAATAATAGGAATAGTAACAGGAAATTTTTTAGCTTTTATTATTAGTTTTGCCTTCTTTACTGGGCCATTTGTTTTATATTTTGTGAGTAAAGATATAAATCATCATCAGATAACTCTCTCAAGTCATCAGTAGTCATATTGTTAATTAACATTTTATAATAATAAAAACAGCTGTTATCT
>CALCBO010000177.1 GCA_937897245.1 uncultured Caryophanales bacterium
GATTTATAAAAACACTAAGAAAAGAAGCCGAACTCAGTCAATATCAATTAGCTGATAAAATACCCGTTAGTAGACAAGCTGTTTCAAAATGGGAACGAGGAGAAACAACTCCTGATTCATCTACGTTATTAAGATTAAGCGAAATATTTGATGTAACAATAAATGAATTATTAAAAGGTGAAAGATTGAAACATAATACCATTAAACAACTGGAAAGTACAACTTTATCTTTAGTAGATGAAAGTAATAAAAAAAGTCGCAAAATTAAAAACTTAGTTGTTACATTTATTGGTATTATCACAATTTTAATAGTATTTTTTCTTGGATATTATTTTATTAATTCATATAATAGTATCAAAGTATATAAAATATATGGTGAAAGTAATAATTTTGATATATATGATGGAATGATGCTAGACTCAAAACAAAAAACATATATAAAAATTGGTAAAATAAAAAAGAAAAAAGAAGCTACGATAAATAGTATTAGTCTATATTATAAGTATAATAAAAAGAAGAAATTAATAGCCCATAGTAATGAAGACTTAGAACAAGTTTTTAAGTATAAAAAAGGTTATACTGAAATGCATTTATATAATAAATTAATAAATAATACTTATGTAATAATTAATTATAATGATAATAAATCTGAAATAATAAAGTTAGATTTTAAAAGAGAGTACTCAAATAATAATCTATTATTTGATCAAGAATTCTCTAGGAAAAGAGATATTAAAAATAATGAAACAACTGAATTAATAGAAGATAATAAAGAAAATAATTCTCAAAAACAGATTTTAAATGAAGAAGAAACATATATAACAGAAGAAACAAAAGAAGTGAACATTGAACAAATGATGGAAAAAGCTATTAACAAAATAGAAACTCCAAAAACAAATAATATCAATAATCAAACAAATGAAGAAAATGAAGAAGACCAACTAGATTTAATAAAAAGACTTGGTATTCCTAATTCAGAAAATTATGTTTATATAACTACAGTAAATAATCAAGAAGTAAGATTTGTTTACTATACATTAATGAATCAAGTAATGATGTATATAGATGGTGTAGAAGAATGGAATTACATACATTATGCAAGAATATATCGTTGTAATAGTATTCTTAACAATTCAGAGGAATGCAAAAAATATGTTAATGATACTATAAATAAATATATAAAATAGGTAGAGGCAACTAACAAGTTCTACCTATTTTTTTTTATAGTAATTATAATTAGAATAGAAAGGAGGTGCAAATGAAAAAGAAAGTAGTTGGATTAATTGCTTTAATAGTAGTTGTATTATCTATAACCAGTAATGTATTTGCAGAAGGGAATGTTTACTATACTACTCCTAACGGTATAGAACTAACTAGGGATGAATATATCTTCTTAACCACGTTTTTTTGGGACGAATATCCAGATATAATGACGGAAGAACAATACAAAGAATTCAAAGATTTAGACCTTATGCATAGAGAAATACATATTAAAAAAACTGGTCAAACAGATAAAACTATTGGACCAGTTCAAAATAATCCAAGAGGAACTTACCTTTATCAAAATGGTAGAACTCTTCAAATTGGAGCGGCTTGTGATAATACAACTTGCTATAACAGTATTTTAGCAACTTGGAATGAAAGTCCTAATGTTAGAAGTTATGATGTAATAGGAGCTTATATAACAAATGCTACTCTTATTTCACATCAAAATACTTTTGTATACTCTACATGTGGAATGGTTGATTATTATAATTTAATGACTACAAACCACGGAGTTGGTAATACTGTATTATTGCCTACTGTAGGGGAAAATATTCTTATTAACATGACTTTTACTTCAACTAAAAATGGAAGAATATATGGAAGTTACCAACATGCAATGAGCTTTACAACAGTAAATGTAAGTCAGGATTATACATTCTCATTAGGTGGATATGGAAATGTATTCGATTTTGGTTCATCAGCACTTAGTGTTTACGACGGAACTGCTGGTGTTGATATTGATATTTAATTTAGACATTAATATTAATAGCTAAAAAGTCGTAGTAAAAAACACAAAGCCAAGAGGTTTTGTGTTTTTAATGAATATAACTATAATTGAGTTCTAATTATAATTATATTCTATAAAAATAATAAAAATAATTTATTCTTGAATATATTAATTTTAATGTTATAATATAGACAAATTAATTATTGGATTATTTGTAGGTGATTTTATGGAATACTACAGTAAGTGCAACGTGTGCGGTAAGATTAGTTGTTATACTGATAATGATATTAAAGAGAATAATAGACAATCCCTTGTTGCTGGATTATCAGCCTTAAGCTCAGTTACTAATGCAGCTATTGGTACTAGATATGACATGTATGAAAGTAATAAAATGGCAAATATGGCGAGAAGTAGAATAGTAGATTATTCAAAATGTCCAAATTGTGGTTCTAAAGACACCTTGTTGGTTACCAAGAAATTTGCTAAATACTCTAATAAAATGAATAATTCGTATACTATAGATGATTTAATTAAAGAGGCCAAAGGATACTTAAAAAAAGAAGATTTTAAAAATGCTTTTTGCTTTGCAGCTATAGCATTAAATGAAGAAGAGAACGATTACGATGCCTATTTAATCAAATTTTTATCATCTTATGAAGTAAAATCATTAAAAGATTTAGATACAATTATTATTGATTATTCCAATAATCAGCATTTTAAAAATCTATTGAGAGTTTCGAATAGTAATCAAAAGAGTAAGTTGTTATTACAATGCAAAAAGAAAAAACAAGAATATATAAAATATAAATCATTAGATTTATTAAAAAAAGATAATAAGAAAGAATTAATTACTAATATTGATTATCATATTAAGAAATTAGAAGATTATAATGATAAAGATAGCAAAAAAATATGTAAAGAACTTAATGATAAAAAAAATATTATTCTTTATGAATTGGGATGCAATTTAATGGAAAAAGATAATATTAATAGTATTACTAAGGCTATTGAAATTTTTAATATGATAGATGATTATAAAGATTCTAATAATCAGATGAAAAAATGTAATGGATTATTAAATGAAAAGAAAAAAAAGCAAAAAAGAAATATAATTATAACTGCTATTAGTATTATTATTGTTATTATTCTTATTAATATTTGTGATAAAAAGAATTATGGATACAATTATGATAGTACAGTAGAATTGTTTGATTCAGGGAACTATTATGAGGTGTTTCATGATTGCTATTCTAGATTGAAATCAAATAATCAAAGAAAAATTAATGACAGAACTATTAATATGATTAGTAAGCATAAATGGAAAAGTAAAGATAAGCTTAATTATACTAATATGGGGCCTGATAAAGTAACATGTTTAGGAAATGAGTTTGTAGAGATTAATAATTATAATATAAATCATTATATTATATGTGATAATGATAATAATCACCATGATTACGGAGAAGAGGAAAAAATAAATGTATATATTGATTTAGTTGAAGATGATAAGGTTATTATTAGACTTTCTAATAGGGATTTGTATTTATATGTTAAAAAAGATAATAAGTTGTTTATTAGCAGGAAGTACACATATTCTGGAGAGAGTAAAGTGAGATATTTGGAGTTTGAATAACAAAAAAAGGACATATAAGATATTACACTATTTTATAATCAATTATTTTTACAATTATTTTTCTTTCATATAACAAAATATATTCAACTATTGGTTATCAACATTTAGTGCCTATGATGAAACTGCTGGTGTTGATATTGATATTTAATTTAGACATTAATATTATTGCCTAAACATTAAATAATAATTAGAAAACAGCAAAAAAGCTGTTTTTCTTCTGTTTGAAGATATACTTGATTAATTGATATATTATTGCGAAAACTAATACTAAGTGTTATAATCAGTCCAGAAATAAAAAGGGAAATTATAGGAGGTATCTATGTTTGAATTAGTATCAAAATATAAACCAAGTGGTGATCAACCTAAAGCTATTAAAGAACTTGCAGATGGTTTAAACAAAGGAAAAAAAGAACAAGTATTATTAGGAGCTACTGGAACAGGAAAAACCTTTACTATAGCTAATGTAATAAAGGAAACTAATAAACCTACATTAGTATTGGCTCATAATAAAACATTAGCAGGTCAACTATATAGTGAATTAAAAGAATTATTTCCTAATAATAGAGTAGAATACTTTGTATCTTACTATGATTATTATCAACCGGAAGCCTATGTACCTTCAACTGATACATATATTGAAAAGGACTCTTCTATTAATGATGAAATAGATGAATTACGTCATGCAGCAACTTCTGCACTTATTTCTAGAAGAGATGTAATTGTAGTTTCAAGTGTATCTTGTATTTATGGTATAGGAGAAGTAGAAGAGTATAAGAATAAAATGTTAACTCTTAGTGTTGGTGAAAAAATAGATAGAAATAAAGTTTTAACCAAGCTAGTAGAAATGTTATATGAAAGAAATGATTATGATTTTAAACGTGGAACTTTCAGAGTACGTGGAGATATTTTAGAAATAATACCAGCAAGTGAAAGAACTAATGGTTATCGTATAGAATTCTTTGATGATGAAATAGATAGAATATCAGAAATAGATACTTTAACAGGTGTAGTAACTAATAATAAGAAGAATGTAAGTCTATTTCCAGCTAGTCACTTTGTAGTCGGAGATGAAAAATTAAAAGCAGCCATTGAAAGAATAAAAAAAGAATTAAAAGAAAGATTAAAAGAATTAAAGGATAATAATAAACTTCTCGCAGCTGAACGCCTTGAACAAAGAACGAATTATGATATTGAAATGTTAGAAGAAACAGGCTTTTGTTCAGGAATTGAAAACTATTCTGCACCAATGGCAGGTAGAAATCCAGGTGAAACTCCAACGACTTTAATGGATTTCTTCCCAGATGATTATCTATTGGTAGTAGATGAATCTCACGTTACTCTACCACAAGTTAGAGGAATGTATAATGGAGATAGAGCAAGAAAATTAAACCTAGTAGAATATGGTTTTAGATTACCAAGTGCCCTAGATAACAGACCTTTAAAATATGATGAATTTGAAAAGAAAATAAATCAAGCTATTTATGTTTCTGCTACTCCTGGAGATTTAGAATTAGAGCATACTAATAATACTTATGTAGAACAAATAATACGTCCAACAGGCTTACTAGATCCAACTATAGAAGTAAGAAAAACAGAAGGACAAATTGATGACTTAGTAGGAGAAATCAATGATAGAATAGCTAAAAATGAAAGAGTTTTAATTACTACTTTAACTATAAGAATGGCAGAAGAATTAACTAATTATTTAAAAGAATTAGATATTAAAGTAGCTTATCTTCATAGTGAAGTAAAAACACTAGAAAGAATGCAAATAATTCATGATGTAAGAAGTGGTAAATATGATGTCTTAGTAGGTATTAATCTTTTAAGAGAAGGGCTAGATATCCCAGAAGTAAGTTTAATTGCTATATTAGATGCAGATAAAGAAGGATTCTTAAGAAGTGATAGAAGTCTAATCCAAACAATTGGTAGATGTGCAAGAAATGCTAATGGTCATGTTATTATGTATGGTGATAAAATTACTGATTCAATGCAGCATGCTATTGATGAAACTACTCGTCGTCGAAAAATTCAAGAAGAATACAACAAGGAAAATGGAATAGTACCAAAAACTATTATTAAAGATATTCGTGAAGTAATTAGTAATAGTGAAGAAGATAAAAAAACAAAGAAAAAAATGACTAAGAAAGAAATAGAACTAAATATGGAAAAGATAGAACAAGAAATGAGAGAAGCAGCTAAGAATCTTGATTTTGAAAGAGCTATGGAACTTAGAGATATCTTATTTGAAATGAAAACCGGGTAAATAATCCACAATTACTGTGGAAAAAGAAAGGAATACTACTCATTATGTGTATTCCTTTTATCAACTGGAATAAAATCTCCATATATTTTTTTATTATTCGCACCAGTAGTATAACTATTACTAATTTTTTTTAATGTATCTATTTTATTATCCACATTATTTGTATATTCTATTTTTGTTTTTGTTTCACTCTCATAACTATGTCTTAACCAATGTAAATTAGAATATTTATAATCTTGCACAATAAAAACAATTATAGAAGAAACAAATCCAATTCCTAGACAAATAAATAATAGTGGAAAAAAGATATAAGTTGATAACCATCCAATTACACATGATAAAACCATAATTAATCCCATTATACAAAATAACTTACTACTATTATATGGAACACTCCCAACAGTTTCTCCAGTCCTAGCATTAACCACCACATAATGAAGTACTCCTTTTTTATCTTGATATGAATATAACCATACAGGTAGATATGCACTTAACCATTGTTTTCCAATATAATTAATATCTTCCTTTTCCCACCTAACACCTCTATCATACTTCTTCAATGTTGAATTTATCTTCATTCGTGCAATATCTTTTATTTCATGATGTATTTTATTTTCGATATAGTCAATATCAATATCTCTTTTCTCAGATGTATAATCCACCATATAATTAGCATTAAACTTAATACAATTTTCTGTATCAAAAGGCATAATAGAGTTAATAATATTATTCTTTTGCTTAGTATTAAATTTATTTAATCTTTCTAAGTTAGATTCTATAGTTAAATCATCAACAGTTATATCAAATTCACGTTCTACTGTATATACATCAACATCATAGTATGTATCACCATCAATAGAATAAGATCTTATTTCATGTTCACCAACACCAGAAAACTTGCCATGAGCTTTTGAATCAATCATTAAATAAGGAAAGAATACTCCATGAATATTTTCGATTTTCAACTGTTTTTTAAAACTCCTAGTAGTAAAAGATAGTTTATTACTGATATAATTAACCATTTTATTAAAAGCTTCTTCTTTTGATAATTTAAAAGGAAGAATTTCATCAGGTACAATACCACTATCAATCTGTTTATTAATAGATAGATTACTACCACACCAATGACAATTAGCTTTTAATGATTCTTTAGTGTTAATTGTAATTTCTGCTCCACAACCATCACATTTTATTGTAATAAGATTACTTGCGTTATTATTTATATCTTTAGTTGCACTTCCTCTAAGCTCTCCTTCAAGGGAGTCAACTTTTTCTTTATCAATAATAAATTCTCTATCAAATTCATAATTACAATAATTACATATTAGTTTTTCTTTATTTGAATCATATAATAAATTACTAGCTCCACATCGAGGGCATTTTGTTTGACCATTATAATTAGAATTATTTATTGTTCTAAACTGTTTTTTCACACTACTAACTTCTTTCATATTAATATTATATCATTAAAAAAAAATAAATAAAACTCTATAAATATGATATAATATGTAACAGGTGATTTTATGGATAAAATAATTATTAAAGGTGCACGTGAAAATAATTTAAAAAATGTAGATATAACTCTTCCTAAAAATAAAATGATAGTAATGACTGGATTATCTGGAAGTGGAAAATCTTCTCTTGCTTTTGATACTATATATGCAGAAGGTCAAAGAAGATATGTTGAGAGTTTATCTGCTTATGCTAGACAATTCTTAGGTGGTTCTGAAAAACCAGATGTAGATAGTATTGAAGGATTATCACCAGCAATTTCAATTGATCAAAAAACAACTAATAATAATCCTCGTTCAACTGTAGGAACAGTTACTGAAATATATGATTATTTAAGATTAGTCTTTTCAAGAGTTGGAACTCCTTATTGTCCTAATCATAATATTCCAATCTCCTCTCAAAGTGTTGAAGAAATGACTGATAAAGTACTAGAATATCCAGTAGGGACTAAACTAATTATTATGTCACCTGTCGTTCATGGAGAAAAAGGAACTCATAAAGATTTATTAGAAAGATTACGTAAAGAAGGATACATAAGAGTAAGAGTAAATGATGAAATGTTTGATTTAAGTGATGATATTAATCTAGACAAGAATAAAAAATCTAAAATAGATGTCATCATAGACCGTTTAAAAATAAAAGAGGAATCTCATTCTAGATTATTTGAAGCTATCGAACAAGCAACTAAACTATCAGGTGGAAAAGTATTAATTCAAATATTAGGAGAAGATAAAAAAGAATTATTATTCTCA
>CALCBO010000178.1 GCA_937897245.1 uncultured Caryophanales bacterium
CCATCAGCGTATGTAGCCGAATAATTAAGATAAGTTGGTAAGTTAGTTGAATTAACATCTAATATATCTCCATCACCTATTTGAAAAACAGAAGTTATTGTATCAATCATCGCATCTACTGTACCATCATTAACTGCATCTACTTCAAATTCATAGAAATCTCCTGGTGTAGATAAAGTAACATTATAAGTTACCTCTGTATTATTATTAATTGTAATTGCTGCTTCACTATCATCATTCCCAATACTAACATTATTCTGATTAGGTACAACATTTTCAAAATGAATATCCCAACTAGAATTATTTAATTTAGTATTACCATTTATAGTTAAATTAGAACTAAGTAGTGCATAACCTAAACTAATTAATAATAAAAAAACTACTAAAAATAATTTTTTATTAAATCTACCCTTTTTCATATCTTACTCCAATCTTGATATATCTTATATAACAATTATATATAAAAAGACAATATATTACAAACATAATATATCATCTTTTTTATATTTCTTAGATAAAACTAAAGATAATTATGGCGATTGAGATAATAAATGATAAAACGTATAATGCTTTAAGTAATGGATAAGTAAATATCTTCTTTTCTTTGCCATCTACTTCCATTGTTTTTAATTCTACGTATGGAACTGGACTACGACGATACCAACCTTTTACTTTTATTATTTTATCAAAGTATTCTTGAGTTTTAAATAAAGCAAATATTTTATTAATAATAAATAATGGTTGATTATAGTCTAAGAAGATTATTCCAGTTTTATCTTTAATTACAAAGTCTTCACTGAAAATACAACCAGGATTTCCTCTACCTATTACTGTTCCTTCTAATTCACAAGGAATAGAAGTAATATGTGATACTTTTACTTCACTTAGAAGGTCTCTTACTGTACTCTTTTTAAAAGCTTTTGTTGAATATCTCTTAGAGAATTTAATGAATGAGAAAAATGTAGTTATTAAAAGAGTAATTCCAATTATAAGGATAAATGGTTGATCTTTAGTAATCATGAAGGCTGTTATTATGGCTCCTATTATTAAAGCTATAGCTGGTAAGAAATTAATTAATACTTCTATTAGAAAATCATCTACATAGGATTCTTCTTTTATTAAATCAAATATTATATATGGTTCTTGATTAAATTCTTTACTTCTTTCTGATATAGCAAGTAATCTTTTAGAGATTAAAGGGTGAGTTGAATTTAATTCATACCATTTTGCCCAAATATTCCACTGTTCCCATTTCATAGCTTGTTTAATATGATCTTTTGATATTTCTCCATCTTCTAAGCTTGTTACTACTAGTGATTTAGATGTTTTAGAATCAAATATACCTAAAGCATTTCCTTTAGCTGAAATACTATGTTTATCCCCAGTATTTGTGGATAAACCATATCCAACTTTTACTAAAGCACTAGCTAAAGCATTTGGATTTTTAGTAATTTCAACAGCAAAACTATCAGCATAATACTCTCTAGTTCTAGATAAAGCTAAAACTATATAATTTGTAATATAATATAGTAATAGAGCTACTAAAGCAATAATTGTAGAATAACCTTTACCATCACTATTAGAACTGCTATTGTTGTCTTGATTTATTA
Source organism: uncultured Caryophanales bacterium (assembly GCA_937897245.1). Next base: position 1,611 of record CALCBO010000178.1, read on the forward strand.
ATAATTCATATATACCATACATGATTAATGGTACTAATTGAGCAATTGTCATAAATAACATATCATAGTGAGTTGCATGACCAAGTTCATGTGCAACTACAGCTTGAGCTTCATCTTCTGTTAATAATTCAAGTATTCCACGAGTTATGATTATACGTGCATTATTCTTAGTATGTCCATAAGTAAAAGCATTAGGGGCTCCATCATCAATAAATCCTATACGTGGATATTTCATATTTTCTTTTTTGCAAACATCTTCAATGAATTTTTTTAAATGATCTGGTATTTCATAATCAAATTTAGCTTTATAGAACCATTTCATTGATAAATCTGTTAGAAATGGTGATATTAAAAATTGTATAATTAAAATAATTATACTAACAACAATAGCAAATAATACTGGTATGCCTAATAAAATAGATAGTAAAATAAATATCGCAACTAGTAAAAAATATAAACCAGATAAAGTTAATAATGATATTCCCAATAAATTCTTTTTCATTTTTTATATCTCCTTTTTAACATGAATTCTTTTGACAAACTGTACTTTCTTCTTCAAAACATTTAAATAAACATTTAAATTTTTCATAAGAGTACTTTTTATTTTTTTTAGTTAATTTTATATAATAATAAAGATAAAATTATTATGGGAAATTATGGAGTAAAGGAGGCCTTGCAGAATGAAAGATCAATATCGAATTTTGGAACAGAATCTTCTTGATTTAGGTCTATATCCGCAAAAGGGTGTAGAGCCTCGTTATCTGGTACTGAAAAGACAGGGATACAAAGTATTGATACTTAAGAAAAATCTTGTGTTTTATAAAAGAAAGTGCTAATATGATACGATAAAAAGTATTGTGTCCTTTGGGCGATGCTCGAAGGTTTTAATCAAGGAGGATACAGTATGAAAGTTGTAATCGTTGGGGATGGTAAAG
>CALCBO010000179.1 GCA_937897245.1 uncultured Caryophanales bacterium
TTGATATACCAGATACTGACCGGACAGAAGGGGGTATTGATTTTTGATATAGACTGATTTTCTCAAAAAGCTATTGCCAAAATCTTTCAAACCATGTAATATAAACACAGAAGCTACACGACTGGCGGAAAGCAGGTGACTGCGGTGGGATGACCCACAGGGAGTGTAGAATATTGAAAGCCGACCGCCTGGGCACCACTGATACGTGATGCTTAGGTGGTTTTTTTAACTATTCAGAGCCATGCAGATTTATCCATAAATGAGCAAAAGAAAAGCCTCGTAGAGGCGATTTTGCGAATAGGGCTCTGAGTAGTTACTACATTTTTCATACAGGAGGAAAAAATATGTGTGGAATAATAGGATATATAGGAGATAAAAATCCTAAAAGTATTCTTTTAAATGGACTTAAAAAATTAGAATATAGGGGTTATGATTCTGCAGGTATAGCTTTGGCTAATGAAGATAATGTACAGATTATTAAGAGTGTAGGAAAAATATCTAATTTAGAGGAGAAAGTTAATAATACAGATTTAATAGATAGTAATAGAGGTATTGCACATACTAGATGGGCTACTCATGGAGAACCTAGTGAGGTTAATGCTCATCCTCATAGAATTGGTAAAATTACTTTAGTGCATAATGGTATTATAGAAAATTCAAAAGAATTAAAAGATGAATTACAAGGTTATGGAGTAGAATTTAATAGTAATACTGATACTGAAGTAGTAGCTGGATTAATAAATTATTATTATGATGGTGATATAGTTAAAGCTATAGAAAAATCAATAAAAAAAATAAAAGGAAGTTATGCTTTAGCTATTTTAGTTGATGGAGATGATAAAATTTATGCAGTAAGATGTGAGTCTCCATTAATATTAGGTATAGGTGATGATGAATATTTTGTAACTAGTGATATAGGAGCAATACTTGAATATACTAATAAATATGTATTATTAGGTAAGAATGAAATTGTTTCAATTGATAAAAATGGGTACAAAATAGAAAAAGATGGTAAGGTAGTTAAAAGAGAAGTAGAAGTTAGTAATTTAAGCGTAGAAGATACTGGTTTAGGCGGATATGATCATTATATGATGAAAGAGATTCAAGAAGAACCAATATTAGTTGATAATATAATTAATAAATATATTGATAACTTAGATAATTTACCTAATATTTCTAAATATAAGCATATTCATATAATAGGATGTGGTTCTGCTTATTATGCTGGAATGATAGGAAAGTATTTATTTGAAGATGATGGAATAAAAGTAGAATGTGATGTTGCTAGTGAATATAGATATAGAAATATAATATATGAAGATAATACTTTAGTAATACTTATTTCTCAATCAGGAGAGACAGCTGATACAATAGCTGCTATGAGAATGGCAAATGAAAAAAAGGCTGATACTTTGGCTATTGTTAATGTAGATGGTTCTACAATTGCGAGAGAATGTACTTATAAAGTATTAATTGAAGCTGGTAAAGAAATAGCAGTTGCGACTACTAAGGCTTTTATCTTACAAGTATTGATGATTAGTTTATTATCATATAAAATAAATAAAGATGATAAATATATTGAAGATTTGAAGAAATTACCTCAACAATTAAAAGTATTATTAGATAAAACTGGTTATTATAAAAAGTTGGCTGATTCCATTTATAAACATGAAGATGTATTCTTTATAGGTAGAAAAGTTGATTATGCTATTAGTATGGAAGGTAGTTTAAAATTAAAAGAGGTTTCATATATTCATAGTGATGCCTATCAAGCTGGTGAATTAAAACATGGAACTATATCTTTAATAAAAGAAGGTACTATTGTATTTGCGATTGTGACTGATGATTCTATTAGAGATAAAACAATATCTAATTTAGAAGAAGTTATTTCTAGGGGAGCTAAACCAATATATGTAGGAAATGTTTCAACTAATTATGAAGATCAGATAATTATTCCAAGACTTCATGCTAAATTACAACCAATTTTAGCTGTACCACCACTTCAAATGATTGCATATTATGTAGCACTTAAAAGAGGTTGTGAAATAGATAAACCAAGAAATTTGGCTAAGTCAGTGACAGTTGAATAATTGAAATAACAAAAATAAATATTCTTCATACAATACAATGAAAGGAGAATGTTTATGTATAGTTATGGATATCCAGTATACCCCCAAAATAATGATGGATTTGGAAATAGTTGGTGGGCTATATTTATAGTTATTATAATTATTTTCTTCCTGTTTTGGGGATTTGGTAATAGTACCAATAATGGAAATAATAATAATTGTCGTTAATAAAAGGAAAATCTGTTTTAGATTTTCCTTTATTGTTTTATGAGAATTCTTTGTTTACCATTATCTTCTTCATGATAAGTACTAGTTTGTTGAGTTTTATGATCAAAGAACTCAATAAATGGATAATAATTATTACCTTCTTTATTAAGTTTTATGGTAATATTCTTTTTTTCATTTTTAAAAAATAGCATTCTTTCTAGGAATAAATATAAAATAATTCTTTCATAAGGTCCTTTGACATCTCCTAGATTTATTAGATGTTTATTCATAAAATCAATTTTATGTTGGAATAGAGAAGTATAATCTCCTTTTTCTATTTGAAAGAAATCAAAGATAGAATTTCTCTCAGTCATTTCCATGTGTAAATCTTGAAAAGCAGAATCCAAAGTTTGTGGCATTTCTAACTTTTTATCAATACTTTCAATATACTCTTTTGGAAGTGTTTCTAAAAAATGATATTGAGATAGAGTTTTATAATGTGGAATAATACCATATTCAGTTGTTTTTAATCCATATTGATTATGAAATAGGTCATTTAATGGATCTATATAATACCATGAGTTATCTCCTTCTACTAAGACTACAAATAATGGTATTTTAGCACTGTTAGCTGCTACTTTCCTAGCATTAATACCAAATTCACTAAATAATTTTACGTAGTAATCAGAAATTGTACTACAACATATATTATATCCTCGATTAATAAAACCTTGTTGGAATTCTTTATATTTTTCTTCATCAGTGGCTGTAAAATAAACTAAATCCCTTTGAAAGAATGGTGCTAATTTTATATATAAGAATCTTATTATTTCATCTTTTGACCAATCTGGTTTTATTTGATTGATAACATCTTCTATTTGTTTTTGCATAATATCCCCCTTTAAACAGGAGATATTATATCACATTTATTTATTTTTTACTAGTTTTTTATCAGAATTTAGTGGATGTATATAATTATTTATACTTTCTCCATAATGAGAAAAGTTAATAATAATATTTAAAACTGCATAATATAAAAAGTTACCTTCATCATCTTTTTCTAGTTTTTTTAGTATTTTTTGATAGTCAGAATCTTTTTCTAATAGTTTCATTATATAAAGCGCTTCTTCTATAGCAGTTTGATAATGAGTATCGTATTGTGATATTTTACATAATTCTTTCCACTCTGTCATTTTATCAGGATTTATATATTTTTTTCCTCTTGTTACAAAGTATGGAATTCTTTTACTGTAATTAATACTATTTACTATATTATTATTTGATTTTCTATTATCCCATTCTTCTTTTGTACATCCTAAACATTCTTGATAAGCACTATCTAAGGTTACATCTACAGAATATAGGGCTTTTCCCATAAAAGTAGCATAATAGAATGAATTACCATTATTTCTTTCGTTTATTAATAATTCGACTATTTCATCTAAACTATGACATTTAGTGGTTGATATCTTAGTTGAGAATATTTTAATACTTGTAATATCTGATTCATTTAAAAATTTATTTATCATAATAATTCCTCCCTTTTGTAATTAGTTATTATACCAAAAGTAGAAGATATTGTAAAATTGACTATAATTAATTATTATGTTAGTATATAAGCATTATTTAATTATTAAGGGGTGGTCTTTGTGGAAAAAAAGAATAAAGAATATTATGAGAATTTAAGGGAGCAATGTTTACTATTAAAAGATTATCAATTATCTTTTGGGCAAGATTTAATTAAGTATGTTTATCCAAAATTAAGAGAATATGAGTTGGAGATTCAAGGGGAAGAAAATATTCCAAGAGATTCTAGTGTTTTATTTTTAGTTAATCATAGTAATTCACATGATATATTTACAGCTTATGAAGTATTGTCGGCTTTACAAAGAAGAGGAAGTGTTATGGTCGCTACTGATTGCTTGAATCCTTTGACTGCAGGTGTTTTTGGAATTTCCAATGCAACACTACTTGATAGAAGAAAAAACGAAGATAGAAAGAATTCAATATTAAAGTTATCAAAAAAGATACTTACAGGTAATGATGGAGTTATTTTTGGAGAAGGAACATGGAATCTTCATCCAATACTTCCTATGCATAATATTAGAACAGGAGCTGCAACAGTAGCTAGTATTACTCAAGTTCCAATAATACCTACTATTTTTGAATATGTAGAGAAAAATGATTTATTTACTTCAGAAAGTCCATTATATAAAAAATGTATTATTAGATTTGCATCACCAATTACAATAGATGGTAATGAAGATATAATTAGACAAACTAATGATACAAAAGAAAAAATAAGCAGATTGAGAGAAGGCATATGGAGAGATTATGGGATTTTTCGAAGTGATATTAGTGATGTAGATCAAGAATTATACTTAAATCATACATATTTGAAAAAATTTAAAGCATTTGGGTTTACTTATGATTCAGCAAAAGAACAAGAATTTTTATTGTTTTTAGGTAATGAATCACACGAAAATGAATATCATCTTAATCAAGACGGAGAATTTGTTCCAGGAGTAACAGAGAAAAATAAAGGTTTAGAAAAAGTATTACAAAGATAATAAAATATAATAAAAGTATTTTTATTATGTTTTTTTTTTGATACAATGATTATGATAGGATGTGGTATTTATGGATAAGATAGGATCTTTATATAATTTATATATTCCAATATGTGGTTTATTTGTATCTATTCTTTGTAATATTGTATTTTTTTCTAAAGAGAGGGCTAAGAATAAAGAAACGGCAATCTTTTCTAGAGTACTTATATATAGTTTGGTTGATAGTATTTTAATGGTAGTAATAATTCTGTTGGCTATCTTTGGTGATAATATACTGTTACTTGAGTTTTTAAATAAAGTTGATTATGCTATGTATATTCTATTTTCAAGTAATTTTTT
>CALCBO010000180.1 GCA_937897245.1 uncultured Caryophanales bacterium
AACTATAAGTTTATACTTTTTACCTTGTTCAAATACATCATTTGCATTCATTACTCTACAATCTGTAGTATTTACCCATTTTTGACTGTTTATACGATATTTACTATTTGTTTGTATTGTAGGTTGTGTTCCTCCTATTGTTGGAGCTGATAATACAAATGATACATCATCAATTGGTGGTGCAAAATTATTTAAATCTCCTGTATAGAATCCTATTGAACTCGCTTGGAAATCTTCTGGATTTTCTGCTCCACTTCCAACACCTCCAAACGAATATTGACAATCTTTATAGGCTATTGCTGGAAAACTTAAATATCTTCCGTAATATTCTTCTTTTAGTTTGTAGCCATAATCATATGTATATTGTTTGTTAGCTTCAAATGTATCAGTACTAAGCATTTCCTTATGATCAGTTAAATTAACCCATCTTTCTTCATAGGTATTTGTGTATGCTGTGTTTTCTCCTACATAAGTTGGTTTTTGTCCTATAATGGGACATTGTACTGAATCTATATTTATAGGTTCAGGTTCTTCTGCATTTACTGTAAATGGTAACAGTAAAATTATTGAAAACAATGCTATTTTTAATAGTTGCTTTCTTATTTTTTTTTCTTCCAATATAATCACCTCTTTATTATCTTTATTATAAAATATGCATTAATTTTTTTCAAGAAAAAAGAAGCAATTTGCTTCTTAAATGTTGTTTACGATGAATGCTTGATTATTATTTTGATTATTTCTTGCTGGAGGAGTACCATCTTTATCAACAAGAACTATTTCTATAGCTTCTAGTCGTTTGGCATAACCTTCAGTTCCTGCTTTTTCACTATTTTTTGCCCAAGCTAACCATCCAAATGTCTGAGCATGAACACGATAGTATACATCATACTTTTCTGCCATTTCTCCAGTTAGTTTTATTTCAATGGCTTCTAGTCTTTTGGCTTCTCCAATGGTTCCACTCATTTCATCATTCTTTTTAAATGTTTTTTCCCAACCATAAGTCTGAATATGAGTACGATATTCGATATCTCCTTCATATGGTTGATTCCTTAATTTTATTTTGATTCCTTCTATTCGTTTTGCTTCTCCCATGGTTCCAGATAATGTTCCATCTCTTACATAATCTTGCCAGCCATAAGTTTGAACATGAGTTTTATAGGCTACTCCTGGAATTGGTGGTAAGACATTTACATTACAAGTTGCTGTTTTACCATTTGTGGTAGTAGCTGTAACTGTTGCAGTACCTGTTGCTACGGCAGTTATTTTTCCATTTTGGTCTACAGTTACACTATCTTCATTATCACTTGTCCAAGTAACTTCTTTATTAGTAATATCTGCTGGTAATACTTCAGCAATTAGTTTTGTAGTATCACCTGCTTCTATAGAAATATTTGTTTGATTTAGGGATATTGATTCTGGAGCATTTTTATCTTCAAAAGAAGCTTTTTCACCATAACCTTCAAAAACTTCTCCTTTAGGAACTATTTTAATTTGTATTGCTTCTAGACGTTTTGCATAACCTTCAGATCCAGCAGATTCACCATTTCTAGCCCAACCTAGCCAACCGAATGTTTGGGCATGAACTCGATAATATATATCATAATTTGTTTCTAAATCATCAGTTAATTTGATTTCAATTGCTTCTAGTCGAAGTCCTTCTCCACTGGTTCCACTCATTTCGTCATTCTTTTTAAAGCTTTTTTCCCAACCATAACTTTGAATATGAGAGCGATATTCGATATCTCCATCATAATCTTTATTAGTTAATTTAACTTTAATGGCTTCAAGACGAAGTCCTTCTCCTTCAGTTCCAGATAGGGCTCCATCTTTTACATATTCTTGCCAACCGTAACTTTGGACATGGGTTTTATATTTTACTGATATAGGTTTCTTTACTATATTTATAGTAGCAGAAACATTAGTTTCAGATTTTAAAGTATTATTTTTAATATATGTTCCTATTATTCTATATGTTCCATTGTATGTACCAATAGTATCACTATATTTTCCACCTGGTTTAGCTATTAGTTTTACTACATAAGTTTCATTTGGTTTAATTACTAGATTATTATCAATAGCTATACTAGCAAATGGTCCAGAATCTGTAGGATTATTAATATTTAACTTAACATCTACATTTCCAGTATTCCTTATTGTAACATTTCTTTGTACTCTTTCTTCAAACTCAGCAGGAACATCACCATAATCAACAGAAATAGGATCAGTTGTTATTTCAACATTAACTTCTTCCCATTTTCCATATAAATCTAATTTACTTTCAACAATTCCATTAAAATCATATTTATTAATTAGTTCTGGTTCTGTATACCAACCTACAAATATATAATTAGGTTTTTCTATATTAGTTGGTTTCTCAATTTCACTAGCAGGTGTTTGATATTCATAATTAGTACTGGGTTTTAGAACTGAACTTCCGTCTTGATCATAGAATGTAACTGCAAAGAAATCAGAAACATTAACAATACAAGTTGCATGAATACGACTTGAAGCTTTAACTGTAATAATTGCTGAACCAATATTATGAGCAGTTATTTTTCCATTTTGATCTACGGTTGCTACTGATTCATCACTGCTTAACCATTTTAGCGGAACATTTGTGGCATTAGATGGTTTTATAATTGTATGTAGAACATCTGTTGAACCTACCATTACTTTTGTTTCAGATTTATCTAAAATAATTCTTTCTGCATTAATTTCTTTTTTTAAGACAGTTAAGGCAATATCTGCGGAAGCTCCTGATGATGAAGTATAAGCTCTTACTATTGCTTTTCCTGGTTTTAGTGCAGTTAATTGACCAGTTTTATAGTCAATTCTAGCTGGTAAATCATTCCAGTCTCCATTTATCTCATCTTCTGGTACTACACTCCAATGAACCTCTTTATCTGTAGCATTATCTGGGCTAACAGTTGCTGTAAGTGTAGTTTCATCATCTGTATACATTTGTAGTGATTCTTGCTCTACTCTGATTTCTGAAACTGGTATACCTACTTCTATATCAATTGAAGTACTATCTCCACGAGAATTAGTAGCTGTAATAGTAGCTGTTCCTGATGTCATGGCCCAAATAAAACCACTTTGTTCTACTGAAACGATACCATTATCACTACTTTTCCAAATAACATTATCATTATATTCATTATTTGGATAAACATTTAATTGAATTCCTCTTCCGGGATATAACATATACATAGAATCTCTATTTATACCAATTGTAGCACCTTCTTCTAGAATAGTATAAGTTGCTTGATAATTTGCATAACTATTAGGTTGATAATCATAATCACTAGCATTACTTATATATTCAAAACCTGATACAAAGTTTTCATTTATGTTGTTGTTTATTATTTTAAAGTTATTTTCAAAATCATATCCCATTTCTCCAGAAAGAGAAACAGCTAATCTATATGTTTTTCCTACTTGAACTGTTTCATTAGATGGGTTTGAAATCAATTTACCATACGGATGGGCTTCATCAACCATGTACCAACTAATTGAAACATTATCAATCGGAGCATCAGATATTACTTCTGGTATAGATAAGGTTTGACCTGCTATAGGGGTATTATTATTACTAATGGTAGCAGTTCCTTCAATTTTTAGGGTTGACTTATCTCCAAAATAGAAATGTCCTTCAATAATATCGTGATTAATACTGGTAGAACTTTTCAAACTAGTTCCTAAGTAATATTGATTTCCACCAAAATTGTATAGAAAATTCGATGTATCATAAAAGCTAGTATAATTAATAACATATTTATATTTTTTATTAACTTCAAAAACATCTGAATTTTTCATATCTTTTTTATCTGTTAAATTAACCCATTTTTCACTATTAATTCTATATTTTATTCCACTTCTTGCATGAGTTGGATGTCCTCCAATAGCTGGATTATCAATATCTAATGTTGCTTCATCATTTGACCAAACTGCTTCATCTCTATTTCCCATATAAAATTCTATCTGACGAGTTTTGTAATCAGATGCCGAATCACCTAGATCTCCACCTAAATTATATTGGCATGAATGCTCATCAAAATTTAAGAAATGGTAAAACTTACTAGCAAATTCAGGTCTTAAAACATAACCAATACGATAAGAATAAGTTTTTCCTAATTCAAAAACATCTGTTGGTTTCATTACTTTATGATCAGTTTCATTTACCCATACTTCATCAAAAACTGAGGTATAGTCTGATGTATTCATATATGTTGGTTTTCTATTTAGAACTGGACATTTTACTGAGTTAACAACTACAGCATTTGGATCTTGAGTTGGATCATAGTCATCATTTGCATAAGTTATAAATGGTATCAAAAGAATTAATGCAAATAATGATGGAATTATTATTCTCTTCTTCATTTATAATCCTCCTATCTTATAATATTATTATAGGATAAGAATTATTTTTTCGCAAGAGAAAAGAAGGCTTTTTAACCTTCTATATTATCCTTTGACAAAAGATTTGTCATTATTTTGATTCTCTTTTATTGGTGGAGTACCACCTTTTTCAACAAGTACTATTTCTATTCCTTCTAGACGTTTGGCAAGTCCTTCAGTACCAGCTGATTCTCCATTTTTAGCCCAGTTAAGCCAGCCAAAACTTTGAGCATGAACTCGATAATAAATATCATATTTTTCAGCCATTTCACCATTTAATAGTATTTGAATAGCTTCTAGACGTTTGGCTTCACCACTTGTTCCAGATATCTCTCCATCCTTTACATAGTCTTGCCATCCATAGCTTTGGACATGAGTTCTATATAATACACTACCATTATATTTAGGATTACTTAGTAGTATTTGTATTCCTTCTAGACGTTTGGCTTCGCCGCTGGTTCCTGACATCTCTCCATCAGCTACAAAATCTTGCCATCCATAACTTTGGACATGAGTTTTATATTGAATATACTTCCTTTTAAAAGCTTCTTTTTCTCCATAAGCAGAAAATTCTTGATCTTTTGGAACTAATTTAATCTCGATTCCTTCTAGACGTTTAGCATAACTTTCAGTTCCAGCTTGTTCACCATTCTTAGCCCATCCTAACCAGCCAAATGTTTGAGCATGAACTCGATAATATATATCATATCTTTCTACTAGTTCTCCATCAAGTTTTATTTCAATTGCTTCTAATCTCTTTCCTTCACCACTTGTTCCTGATATGTCATCATTACTTTTAAAATCTTTTTCCCAACCATATGATTGAATATGAGTTCTATATAAAACGTACTTCGAGAAGTCATTATCACTTAATTTGATTTTAATTGCTTCTAATCTTTTTGCTTCTCCACTTGTCCCAGCCATTTCTCCATCTTTTTTATAATTTTGCCAACCATAGCTCTGAACGTGAGTACTATATAAGATACTTAAATTAGTGGGTACTGTCTTTTTCCATTGAGCATACAAAGTAACAGAATCTTCACTAGTTAGATTTATAACAATTGCTTCATCAACATATGCTATTCCCTTTCCATTTGACTCAGTATTCCATCCTATAAATTCATAACCATTTCTAGTGTATTCATTTATTGATAGTTTTGTATTCTCGTCATAATTAACAATTTGATTATTCATATCACCTGTTGCCCCATTAGCATCAAAAATTACTTCATATTGTTTTGGTATCCAAATAGCATATAAATTTATTTCATCATTTTCGTTAGTTGTGAGATTTAGAATATCAGCCTCATCATTGTATGAAGTTCCTTCTCCGTTAGGATTAGTATTCCATTCTTTAAAGATATATCCTGTTTTAGTGAAGGTGTTTTTTTGGATACTTGTTTCAGCATCATATGTTAAATTTTGATTAGTAATATCACTTGTTCCATTGTTAGCATGTAATTTTAATTGATATGTTATTGGTATCCAAGTAGCTGTTAGATTTATTTGTTCATCACTATTTGTTGTTAGATTAATAACTTCTTCTTCATCAGTAAATGTTCTATCATCTTCAGAATCATCAATAATCCATTTATCAAATAAATAACCTGTTTTAGTAAAGGTATTTTTTAATAAATGTTCTGCTTTGTCATATGTTAGTTGTTGATTATAAACTGAAGATTGTGACTCTTTATCTTTAAAATTAACTGAATAATTTATTGGAGTCCAAATTGCATATATATTAACAGTACTATTCTCTGTGGTTGAAAGATTCTTTATTGTATCTCCTTCATGAATTACTATTCCAGTACCATTACTTTCAGTATTCCATTCTTTAAAGG
>CALCBO010000181.1 GCA_937897245.1 uncultured Caryophanales bacterium
GGAGGACAATTAACTGAAGCTGTTAGAAGAAATCCATATAGTATAGTATTATTTGATGAAATTGAAAAAGCTCATCCAGAAGTATTAAATCTATTATTACAAATATTAGATGATGGACGTATTACTGATTCTAATGGAAGATTAGTTGATTTTAAAAATACAATTATTATTATGACATCTAATCTTGGTAGTGAATATATATTAGAAGGTAAAGATGAGTTAGTTATGCAGGAAGTAAAAGAACATTTTAGACCTGAATTTATTAATCGAATTGATGAGATTATTCTATTTAATAAATTAAGTAGAGAAGCTATTGATAAGATACTTGATAAAATAGTAGGAGAAATTGAGACTCGTCTAAAAAATATAGATTTACATATAAAATTAAGTGATTCTGCTAGAAGTAAATTAATAGAAGATGGCTATGATGAGAACTTTGGAGCTAGACCATTAAAAAGATTAGTGGGAAGAACTTTAGAAGTTGATTTAGCTAAATTATTAGTAGAGGGATTAATAAAAGAACATGAAGTTGTAATATTAGATTATGTTGATGGTGGCTATATTATAAAGAAGGAAAAATAATTTTCTTCTTTTTTCTTTGAATATTTCTTGTCGCTTTAGAAGCAACTTGTTATAATTAATGTAAGGAGTGATGATAAATGAAATTTTTAAAGGGATTGGTTAAAGGTATATTAGTATTTTTATTAATAAATCTACTTACCGTATTAACATTTTCTTTTACGATGCCTAAAGTAATAACTAATGGTTTATTAAGAGATATTGTAGTTAGGGGGATGCTTAATAAGGTAGTTACAGAGTCTACTTCTGATTCAAATAATAATAGGGCAGATGTAGATGTAAATGATAATAGTGTTGATGGGACAGATGTTGTTATAAGTGATAATACCATTGATGAGGCTAGAAAAGAAGTATTAAGTGAATTTTCTGGTAATAAAGAGTTAGAAGAATTATTATATTCTAAAGAAGTAGAAGATTTATTAAATAAGTATTTTAATGCTTTTATTGATGGTTTAGCAGATGATAATGTGAAAGATGTAGATGTTGAAGAAGATATTGTTAACTTTGTTAGTAATCATAGGGGAGAGTTACAAAAGATATCTAATGAAGAAATTACAGATGAAGATATTGAAGATTTACGAAAAGAATTAAGAAATAGTGATACTAATAGTCAGTTTAAAAAGTTTATTCAAGATACTAAGAGAGATGTTCCTGATAGTGCTAAGGATATTTTAAGTGGGTTTAAATTTTTTATTTCTACTACATTTAGATTAATTATTATTATTATTATAGCTATTGATATTGCCTTAATTGCATTAATTGACTTATCTCTTAGAAAAACAATAAAAACTGTTGGTGTGTCTATGAATACTTGTGGAGGAATGATGATAATATTTGGTTTAGCAGCTAAATTTATAATTGAAAAGATAGTTGAGGCTGCAGCTGATGATTTGGCGTTAACTAATGTTTCTATAGATACTTCATCGTTGGTAATTGCCGGAATAGTATTATTAGTAATTGGTATTGTTTTATGTATAATAGCCTATATTTTAAAGAAAACAAAGAATAATAAGAATAATGCTAATACTGTCAATAATTCTTTAGGACAAGGTGATTTAGTTAATAATACTAATGTTAATACTCAGTTGCAACCACAACAAAATGTAGTTAATAATAATACTAGTAATGTTAATCCTCAGATACAATCGCAAGATAGTGTGATTAATAATAATGTTCAATTTCCAGTACAGGGGAATGTAATTAATAATACTAATTATGATGTACAAAGTGGAAATCAAATGAATGGTGTTAATGGAGGAAGTGAAAAAAATAATGATTTATCCTAGATTTTTAAAAGAAAATGATTGTATAGATTATAAAATCAAGAAAGGAAATACTGGTGGAAC
>CALCBO010000182.1 GCA_937897245.1 uncultured Caryophanales bacterium
TCCTAATTGATTACAAAAGTTTTTATTTAAAATCATACCATCTTGATGAGAAGTCTGATATAAAATAGATTCATTCATTCTAGAATAAGAAGTATAAGGATGAATATAATAAATACTATTTGTATCTAGGTTGATTTGTTTTTCAGTGTTGTTGCTTATAATATATATAGGTTCGAAGTATATTTCATTATTTTTTCTTTTTGGTTCTATTGAAAAAGGAATAAAAGCTTTAAAATCAGTGAGTTCATTGATTTCAGTTAATTGTTGATATTCATCAGCAGTGATAGAAGAATAATAAATATCATATGTTCCACCATATGAATGATATATATTGGTATTGTTTAAAATAAAAGTTTCGGTAGACATATGTTTAGAGATATTACTGTTGATTTGAGAATAAATATGATTTTTAATCTCAAAAGTTAATGAAATAAATAATAAACATAAAGCTAAAATAAATAGAGTCAATAAGTGTTTTATCCAATGTCTTTCTTGAAATTGAAAAACTTCTTTTAAAGAAATATGTTTTATTTCTTTATTATCTAAAGAAGATAATTCAAAGTTATTACACTTATTATCAAAATGAATAACAGTATGACATTGATCAATAATGTCTTGTTGATGAGTAACAATAAAAATAGTTTTATTAAGATGAATGACTTGTTGTTGACATAGTTCTAATAAAGTATACAAACTTACTTGATCTAAAGCACTAAATGTTTCATCAAATATAATGTAATCATTACCACTATAAATAGCATATATTACTGCAACTATCTGTCTTTGTCCTAAAGATAATTGTGAAGGATATAGTTTTTTTATTTTATCAAGGTTAAGTAATTGATTTAATTCATCGTTATTAAAGTTATAATGTACTAATTCTAGATGACTTTTAATATTTAAATCCTTTATTAATAAATCATTTTGTTGAATATGTATGATTTTTTTGTTGTGATACTTTTTAAATAATTGATTAAAGAATGTTGTTTTACCACAACCATTTTCTCCTACAACAGCATATATTTTCCCTTTGTCTATCTTCATAATGTAATCTCCTTTCTAAAAAAGCAGGATATTCATGCTTTTAATAATAGTGTATTAATGGTTCATTAACTGATGCTGATGAAGGAGTAGTAGATCCGGCATAAACGAAATTGAATGTACATTTTGCATAAGGATTACTTGTTCCATTCTTTTTTGATTTCACAATGTTATCAAAGAAGTTAAGTGCATTTCCACCAGTTTCTGTTGTGCTCATATTTCCAATGATTACGCCTGATGAAGTATAATTGCCACTTGAGTAGAAAGTTAATCTAACACCATTTATAGATTCTCTATAACTTGATTTACGAGTAACATCTGCTAAAGGTACAATATCATTTTCTAAAGCAGCTACAGGAACCATTAAAAACATCAATGTAAGTAAAGTAGAAATAATTACTTTTTTCATATTTTTTACCTCCTTTCATTTATAATAATAAATATAGGAGAGAAAAGAGATAACATTAGTTAATTGACTTGTTTTATTTGTTAAATGACATTTTTAAGATATAAACATAGTGATCTTTGAGTTTCTTCTCTTCGATGATTATCTTTTTGTTTTTAAGTTGTTTATAGTTAATTGGATATTTTGAGATGATTTTACATTCAAAGTATTTCTCTTTTGTTTGTAAGTAAACAATAATTTCGTTGTTTTGAATTCTTGATAATTCTAATAGTTTATATAGAGTCATAGTATAATGTTTATTCCAAAATTGTTGGTCTATTCTACAAAGATAGTATTGAAATGATATGTTTTCTTTTTTATATTTAAAATACTCTGACTGAAATAAATGATTAAGAAATGAAGAGTTAGATATAGTAAAAGCTTCATTTCGATATGATTGTTGAGTTAATTCTTTTAAATCATTTAACGCTTTTTCTTTATTGTTTGAGTTAATACTATTGATAATTTGATAAAGCTTTTCGTTATAATCATGTCTTAAAAGATGAATGTAGTTTTCTTGTATTTCATTTTCTATTTGTTGTATATATTTGTGTTGATTGATGGCTGATATATAGAGTTGTTTTAAAAAATAAAATACTAAAACAATTAATGATATTATAAAAATAATAAATAAAAATAAAATGATAGCTATTTGAGAGGTAAAGTAATTTGTATGAAGAAAGACTTCTAAAATATGACTACAAGGAAAGCTAAAAAGATAAATAATCATAGTAATAATACTATAGATAGATAAACTTTTTTTCTTGAAAAT
Organism: uncultured Caryophanales bacterium; assembly: GCA_937897245.1. Next base: position 2,259 of record CALCBO010000182.1, read on the forward strand.
AAATATTCCAGCTAATGATACTAGTGATAATAGATAAAAAGAAACTATATAAGATTGACTAGGTAAAAACATGTTATAAAAAGCTATATAGTATGCTGATAACCCTATGAATGATAATATCATATTTTTTTTCATTGTTTTCCTCCATTTCCGTTCGCCTTCTTCGGTCGGGCACAAACATGTGATTAAAACTTTGATTTACCATTAATCTAAATAAATTTAGAATATTACTTTGTTATTTACTTTTATCATAAGCAATAACCATAATTTCTTTAATTTATTCGATTAATAACAAATTTTATTTTCACACTTTTCCTCTTTTCACGAAGTTTTGAACTTCTTTAGTATATTTTCTAGATATAGGTAATGTTATATCATCAATATGCACATCATTTTTATTGATTATATCAATAAAATCTTTATTTATAATATACGAACTATGGATTCGAATAAATTTATTTTTGGGTAATTGTTTTTGTATATGAGAGAGAGTCCCCCAACAGTAAATATCTTTTTTGGTTGTATGAAAAGTGACTTTACCACGATATATTTCAATGTATTTAATAGTATGAGTTCTTATTATAATATTTTCTTTATTATAAGTTATAGTTATATAATCATCTAGCTCATTTTCTAACATTTCCATAGCTATTGATAAATCATGTTCAAAATATGCTTTTCTTATAAAATAGAAAGGATTTAAAATTTGCGTATCAAAAATATAAGAATCATGATGAGTCATAAAAATAAGAATGGCATGAGGGTGTAAATAACATACTTTTCTTGCTAGTTCTCTTCCATCAGGTACCATTTCTATATCTAAGAAATAAATGTCATAATCTGTGTAAAATCTTTCTTTTATCTCCTCAGGCGCAAGAAAAGTAATATCTTCATAATATTGAGATATATATGTTAAAGCATTTATTCTATCTTCATATGAATCATCAACAATAACTATTTTCATATATATTACCTCTTTTTGTTGAATTTATGACATTATAGCATAATGATACAAAAAGTACATTATTTTAAGTTCTACAACTCGTACAATTGAAAAAGAATGTATTTCTACATTCTTTTGCTAGTAACTTCTAATGCGTAAGCTTTTATGTTGTTTTTTATCTGACAAGTTTTATCTTTACAATAAGCGCACTGTAAATTTTTATGAGAGCCACTCCAAAATCTTTCAGGATGTTTTGCATATATGAGTTCCCAGCGAATTAAGACAACACAACTAGTGAAAAACAAACTCCAGGTATAAAAACTTCTAATAAAAATCATAGGTGTAAACATCATAAAATGTCCCCAATCATAGATTCTACAATTGACACAACATTTATTCTTCATAATATGAGACTGGAAAGGGCAATAAATTAATATACAAATATAATCACATAAAAAATAAAATACTGTTAACATATATAAATCAGCTTTATCAATAATATTGAAAGCATATAATATACCAAATATCGCATTGAACACTAACCAAATTAACATTACAATCCAAGCTTTATGATTCTGATTTTTCACAAATCTAAATAAACCAACTTCATCATAATCTTTTACTGGTTCATATATCTTCTCTTCGGATTTTAATAATGCCATCGTAAATGGTTCCTTAGGAAATATATGAATGAACATCATAATCATAAATCCTAACCATAAGATGTGTAATGGAGTTATACCATAACGAATAGGTGTATTAACTAATTGTAATAATAACTGTTTATTGAATAGATATACTGAAAATACAATTAAGAAGATGATAATTCTAATCATGAACTTAATAAGATATCTATTCATCATTTTTGTTTTCATAAGTTTCATAAAAGCACTTCCTTTGAAAAAATATTATAATTTTATATATGTGGGATAGTCAATGAATATTCAGTTATTGAAAAATCTTTTATACAATATAACATTAATTATACATCAAAATATAATATATATTAACCTAGTGAAGAAGAATGAAATACTCTATAGGAAGTATAAAAATATATTCAAGTATGTTAGAATAATACAAAGGAAGTGGTTATATGGTAAAGAAAAAAGATGTTTCTATTTATTTAAGTTACTTACTAAGACATAATCCTGCTGATATTGGATTACATATGGATAAACATGGATGGGTAGAAGTTGAACAACTAATTAATGGTATTAATAATAGTGGTAAATATATAATAAATTTAGAACAGTTAAAAGATATAGTTGCAAATGATAATAAAGGAAGATATCGTTTTAATGAATATTTTACTAGAATCAAAGCATGTCAAGGACATTCTATTGAATGGGTAGAACCAGAATTAGAATATAAAGAACCACCACAACATTTATATCATGGCACAACAGTAGAATCTTATAAAAAAATGAAAGATAGTGGTTATATCAGTAAAATGAAGAGACATGCCGTTCATATGCAAGCCTTAGAAGAAAAAGCATGGCAATCTGCAAAACGTTGGCATATAAAAGCTGTAGTATTAAAGATAGATGCCAGGAATATGTATAAAGATGGATATATCTTTGGTATATCTGAAAATGAGGTTTGGCTTGTAGAACAAGTGCCAATGAAATATATTATAGATGTTTTAGAAGAATAAAGGTGCGAATTCGCACCTTAATCTTTTAATTCAAAGCTATCAAAGATAAATAAATCATATCTTTTCTTAGCTTTTTTGTAATCTTCTTCACTTTGAATAGTCCATGTAACCATTAAAGCGCCAAATAACTTATTTAATAATAAAGATAAATTACAATCTGTATGATGATAAGCAATAAAATCAGGTCTTGCAAGGATATTGGTTAATAAGAATTGAGGAAATAAATTTATTATTCTTTTATCTCCTTCTTTCCAGAAATGAGAAGACAATTGTCCTCTCAATATATCTGGTCTATTCTTTTTATACCACATAACTGCAAGAGGATGAAAACACTCTATACAGTAATGTCCTTTATAATTCTTTAATACTTCATTAGATAATTCACAGACTTTTGTTTGTACTCTATCTAATTTATATTCTAGAATAAAAGGAACTTTTCCATCAATAACAGCTAATACTTCTTCAAAAGTAGGAATCGTTTGAGAAGAACCTGATAATGTCATATGTTGTAATTCTTCTAAAGTATATTCCCATACTTTTCCATCAATATTACACATTCTTTTTAAAGATGCATCATGAAATACAACTAACTTATCATCTTTAGTAAGCTGAACATCTAATTCGATACCATAACCTTTTTCAACTGCTTTTTTAAAAGCTGGTAATGAATTTTCAGGTGTTTCACTATCGTTGTTGAATAAGCCTCTATGAGCATAATGATAACCCATAAATGGTTTTCTATCAGGTTTATTAAACATTCTAGGAAGTATCATGAATAAGTAAATAAGAAATAATACTATAATAATTTTCATATAACTATCCTTTCATTAATCTTCGACATCAAAACTTTCTAAAATATCCTTCTTAGCCATAGGTTTAACATCACCATGTTTAACCATAGACATAGTAATAAATGCTAGTATTGAAAATATAAAAGAATAAGGGAACAATGTACGATAAGATACATGTTCTAATAAGAATCCAGATAAAATAGGAGTTACAATCTGTGCAGACATAGAGAAAGTATAATAATATCCAGTATACTTACCAACATCAGCGTCACTCGCAATTTCTAATACCATTGGTAAAGAGTTGACACCAATTGCTGCCCATGCAAAACCAATAATACCGAAGAAAATAATCATGGACCAATGATATTGACCATATAAGCCAGCTATAAAGAAACAAGCAGCAAGTAAAAATATACTGGAGCTTAATCATTCGATAGACTCACTCACACACTACAACGACAGCATAGGAAGAAATAACTGGAAAGCAGCTATGCGCAATGCATACCCGCAAAAGCTGACATTCACAAAATCGGACTCACTAGACCAAGAACGTGAAAAAATTTATGCCATAAACAGCGACAGCCTCTACGACAACTACTCTAAACAGACCAAACTGAGAGTGAAAAAGGCAGCGCTGAACAAAGTGGAGCAGCTGATGACAGACTTTGAGATAAAGAAAAACATTATGCGCTCGCTCGACAAAGACCTAAACAAGCACTATATTTCATGGTGGCAAAAGATAACACTCTCACTTTCGTGTGTAATTTTCTTCTTCATCGGCGCACCACTTGGAGCTATCGTCAAGAAAGGCGGTCTGGGATATCCCGTACTCATCTCAGTGGCCATATTCCTACTCTATTACATATTCAACACATCGGGCGAAAAAATGGTGAAAGAGAGCGAATGGTACACATGGTTCGGATGTCTCATAAGCACAATGGTGCTGACACCGTTGGGAGTAATCTTTACATACCAGTCGAACAAAGACTCCACCATCTTCAATATGGATGCATATAAAGCATTCTTCAGAAAACTATTGGGACTGAGAGAATCGCGCAACATTACACTGAAAGAGGTTATAATTGAAGACCCCGACTATACAGCCGACTATAAACAACTTGAAGAGATAAGCCACGAATGTCGTGAATTATCGAAAATATACCGCATAAAGAGATTACCCAACCCCATAAAAGTGTTCTTCAGCGAAAACGAGACACCCACCATTGAAAAATTGAGCGAAAAGCTCGAAAAACTCATTGAAGAGATGGGTAACAGCAAGAATAGAAAAATTATACAGCTACTCAACATATACCCAATAATGATGACAGACGAATTACGTTCTCCATTCACAAAAAGATGGCTCAACATATACATTTGATTATGGACAGTACTTTGACGGATTGTTAACTTATCGTAAGGATAATCTTTGGAAAACATTTGACTCTGTATTGAAATA
>CALCBO010000183.1 GCA_937897245.1 uncultured Caryophanales bacterium
TATATCCTTCTTTTTTTAATTCTTTAAGACATTCAATAGCCATCCTACGTCCTAGTCCTAATCCTTGATACTTATCTAATATATAACCAGCATATATTTGTCCTGCTTTAGGATAATTTTCATCTTTAGATTGACCAAAAGTATGAAATCCTACAATTTTGCCATCCACTTCTACTACATAAGTATGATTATTTTCTTTAATAGTACTTTTTTGTTTTTCGATTCTAGCTTCGTCTTTTGATTGTAGTTTATCAATTACTTCTTGTGGAATTAAATCTTTATAAGTGGTATTCCATACTTCAATACTAATATCAATGATTTTTTCAGCTTCTTCTGGCCTTGCTTTTCTTATTACTATTTTCATACTTTCTTTCACTTCCTAATATTAGTTATACTATCCGTTCTATTTTGTAACTTGCATGAAATCTTTAGTTTATGTTCTAGCAATATTATATTTATTGATTATTTTCTTTTCTTATTTCTTCTCTTAGTTTCATCCATAGTTTTCCTAATTGATTTTCTCCATCTCTATTAGGTCCCCATCCCCAGAATGAATCTTTTGGAGAATCTTCAACTATTGTATAATCTTCTGTTTGTAATAGTTTTTTCTTAACATAAGGATTTTGTTCTATCTTTAGTCTTAATAATTCTTCCATTATTCCTACCTTAACTTCATGCCAATCAGATCTTTGTTTATCTTTATTTGCGTAGGCAATTCTTTGAGCTTCATCGGCTGAGTGTGAGTTTTTAACTCTTTCTACTAATTCTTCATCACTTCCCATAAAACTAGGAGCTTGGTATGCTTCTTCTAATGAAGCATATAAATAACCATTCCATTCAACTTTAAAAGATGAAAAATTATCTAATGGATAAAATTCTCTTGGGTAAAATCCTATAACTTCATCCATTTTTTCTGCTAACCAGGTATCTCTATATTGTTCAACTTTAATCATAATATCACTCCTTCATAAAAATTATAGCATAAAATATTATAGTTTCTCATAATAATAAACATTTTCAATTAAATCATTACCACCAATATTTCTTTCTTTTTCATATATAAATTGACCTCCCATATGTATATAGAATTCAGTAGTAGGATTATCTTTCAAACAATAAATAATCATATCTTTAAAGCCCATTTTCTTTAGTTCTTCTTTAGCTCTATTAAACATTTTCTTTCCATAGCCATTTTTTTAGCTTTATTTAATCAATTAAAAAGTCCGCAAATACGGACTTTGTGAAACATATGAATACGTTTTTATCTCTTTGAGAATTGTGGAGCACGACGTGCTTTCTTTAATCCTGGTTTCTTACGTTCTTTCTTACGTGGATCTCTAGTGATAAATCCTGCAACTTTAAGAGTTTTTCTAAAGCTATTTTCAGAATCAGCTGGAGTAGTTTTATCATAATCTAATAAAGCTCTTGTGATTCCTAAACGGATTGCTCCTGTTTGTCCTTGGAAACCTCCACCTTTTACTTTAGCGTCTACATCAAACATTTCATTAGTATTTGTTAGAACTAAAGGTTGAGATAAATCCATTACACAAATTTCAGAAGGGAAATATTCTCTAACATCTCTACCATTAACTGTTATTTTTCCTTTACCTGGAGTTAAAGTAACTCTTGCGACACTAGTCTTTCTATGACCAGTTCCAGTATAAATATTTTTATTATCTTTTACCATAACTTAACCCTCCTACTTCACTTCAAGCACTTCTGGTTTTTGTGCTTCTTGTTTATGTTCATTTCCAGCATAAACAAATAATTTTTTAAACATTTGTCTTCCAAGTCTGTTGTGAGGTAACATTCCTTTAACAGCTCTTTCAATCATTTCTTCTGGATATTTTTCTCTCATTACTTTTGCAGTTCTTTCTCTTAATCCACCTTGATACATAGAGTGATTATAATACATCTTCTTTTCTAATTTATTACCAGTTAAATTTACTTTACTAGCATTAAGAATAATAATATAATCTCCACAATCAATATGTGGTGTATAAGTTGGTTTGTGTTTACCACGTAAATATGTAGCTGCTAAAGTAGCTACTCTACCTAAATTTTTTCCTTCAGCGTCAATTACGTACCACTTACGTTCAACTGTTTCTTTTTTTTGCATATAACTTTTCATATTTTTTTCTCCTTTTACTTTAATCAACTTTTCCCAGGAGTTGATTAGAGTGGGATAATAAATGTACCGATTAAAATTATACTAAAAAAAAGCTTAAAAATCAAGCTTTTTCTATTCTTTATTCAATTTTTTCGAAGATTTTTTTCTTAGTATTTTACATCTACTAAATATAATCCCTCTGCTGGAGCTGTTTTTCCTGCTTTAGTTCTATCCAGGCTATCAATAATTTCTATTATTTCTTTTGGTTGTATCTTTTCTTCTCCTATCTTAATTAGTATTCCTACCATATTACGTACTTGATAGCGTAAGAATCCATCTCCTCTAAAATTAATAATTATTTTATCATTTTTTATTTTTAAGGTTGCTTTAGTAATAGTTCTTACACAATTTGTTTTTTCTTTATTATCAGTTACAAATGCTCTAAAATCTTTTTTCCCAATGAAATATTGTAGGGCTTCTTTCATAGCATCAGTATTTAATTTATAATTATATTGAAAAACATAATTTCTTTCTAATGGATTATACTCGCCTGTATTAATTATATATTTATATTCTTTTTCTTTTACATCATATCTAGCATGAAAAGAATCATCTACAAT
>CALCBO010000184.1 GCA_937897245.1 uncultured Caryophanales bacterium
ATAACCAGTACCAGTTCCATCACTTTTGGTATTCCAACCAGTAAATATATAATGATCTAGTGTATATACATTCAAATCTAAAGTATATAATGTTCCACTAACTATACGTTTATTTTCCATTGTACCTACTACATTCTCATCGTTTTTATCATAAACTAAAGTATATTTTATAATCCACTCTGCATATAAAGTAGTGTTTTCAGTAACAGTTATTTCTGATCCATCTAAATAGCTGATGCCACTTCCATCTCTTTTAGTATTCCAGCCTATAAAGACATAATTATCTGAAGTATATTCGTTTAATTTTAAATTAGCTGGAGTATTTTCTAATATAGTTTGATTTTCCATTATGCCTGTTGCATCTTCATTATTTTTATCAAATGTTATTTGATAGTTTTCTAAATCTCTCCATCCAGCTATTAGTTCCATATTAGAATCAACTATATAGTTAGATTCTACTTTTATGGTACATTCTAAATCTCTATACCAACCAATGAATACTTTGCCATCTCTAACTGGAGTTGGTAAATTACCTATTTCTTCACCATTATCAGGATATATTTTATTTCTAGAAACTTCTCCTCCATTAGGATTAAGTGTTACAGTAAGAGTCCCTTTCTTAGTAAAGTATCCAGGATTAGTACTCCCTTCATCTATATGTGCATATCCCATATCAATATGTTCACTATCATAAATTGTTCCTTTTCCACCTAATATACTACTAGTATTTCCAAACATATAATATGAATCATAAACATTATTAGTTACAAAATTATTACTTGCATATATTACTTCTAAATTAGTAGAATCAGAAAACATAGAAGACATATATTCTACATTTGAAGTGTTAAAACTAGATAAATCTAACTCTCTAACATTATTCATAGAATTAAACATATATGACATATTTGTAACACTTGAAGTATTAAAATTAGATAAATCTAATTTTTTAATACTGTTCATATAACTAAACATACCATTCATACTTTCAACACTACTTGTATTAAAACTAGATAAATTCAATTCTCTAATATTATCCATAGAGCGAAACATATTACTCATATTTTTTACATGACTTGTATCAAAACTACTTAAATCTAGACTTGTCATATTACTGTAATAAAACATATCATACATATTCTCTACATTTGAAGTATTAAAACTAGATAAATCTAGTGCATTAATATTGTTGGTAAAAGCGAACATACCACTCATATTTTTTACATGACTCGTATCAAAACTACTGAAATCAATACTTGTTGTGCGACTATCTTCAAACATATAAGCCATTGATGTTATTGGTTTACCATCTACTAAATTACATAATTTAGAAGTTACTGGCTTTATAGAATTTGTATTTGCTAAGCGTACACCCCAACCATCATCTTCTTCAATATAATAATATTCATATTGACCTTTACTATATTCATAACCATCATATAATTCATTACTTCCAGTAAAACAACCAGCTACACATGCATATTCATTTGGTAAGTTATGTGTTGTGATACTTTCTTTATTTCCAAAAGCACAGTTACCAATTGTTACAGCATCACCACTTACAGTTACTTCATCCAAATTATTACTATCAAAAGCATTATCTCCAATATATTCTACTGTATTAGGTATAGTAACACTCTCTATTCCTTTATTATTAAATGAATCATCAGCTATTCCTACTACTTTTCTACCATTTATATCTCTTGGTATTTCTAAATTAGTTGGAACAGTTTCTTTATATCCAGTAATTATAATATCAGGTTTTATCTCACTATATTCAACATTTTTTATAACACCCATATCTTCCATTTCGTGAGTATAACCACTATTTATATCATCTTGAACACTCCAATCACTAGATGTTTTCTCCCCATTACAATATAATTTATTGTCTTCTTCACTATACCAAGTAACAACCTCTAAGCATTTATCTTTATCAATATCATATGATTTTAAATTAACAAATTTCAATGTAATTACTCCATTATTATTTAACTCACGTAAATAATCATCAGAGCTATCATTTAAATCATCTTCAATATTGTAAGTATAATTATCATATTCAAATTCTTCTCCTCTACAATATGCTGCACTATCTTCTGAATAATATTGACTATAGTATTCAACACATTTTTCTTGGTTAATCTTATCATATTGAATAGTAGCATTTTGAATACTGTCTAAATCTATATCATAAGTAAATGGTGTATATGGTTCTTCTCCTTTATTATATCCTTCTTTGTTTTCTTGTATTAAATCTGGTTGAATTGTTAAGGCAATGTCTATATCATCTTCAGGTAATATAGAAGAATCTATATCTCTCTTAAATTCTATTCTTACTTTTATCGTTTCACTATTACCTGACTTTAATAAATGATTTGGCATAATCTCAGTATCATCAGAATAAGTAATTAGGTAATTTAAATATGGAGGTAAATTAGTAGAATCACTATTAATTATAAAAGGTTCATCATCACCAATTTTTAATCTAGAATTAATTTTCTCTACTTGTCCATCTATACTACCAGCATTTACTATATCTACATTGAATT
>CALCBO010000185.1 GCA_937897245.1 uncultured Caryophanales bacterium
TCAGAACAACAGACGTTACAGGTGTTATTGAATTACCAGCTGGTACAGAAATGGTTATGCCAGGTGATAATGTATCAATGACAATTGAAGATAGAGATAAAATTGCAATTGTTGGTGTCAACGGAACAGGGAAATCAACATTACTTAAAATAATTGCAGGAATAGAAGATTATCAAGGAGAAATCATTAGAAAAAAAGGATTAACTATAAGTTATTTACCCCAAGATACTTCTTTTACAAAAGATAATACAGTTATTAAAGAGGTTTATAACTATATTGATAAAAATACGCCTGAATACGAAATAAAAGCGATATTAAATAAATTTGGTATTGAAAATTATGAACAAAAAATAAATGAATTATCTGGTGGTCAATTAAAAAGAATAGCTTTATCCATAGCTTTACTTAAACCTTGTGATTTACTTATATTAGATGAACCAACTAATCATTTAGATAGTGAAATGATTGAATATTTAGAGAAATATTTAATGAAAAGAAATAAAGCTTTATTAATGGTTACTCATGATAGATACTTTTTAGAAAGAGTTGTTAATAAGATAGTAGAAATAGATAGAAGTCAATTATATAGCTATGAAGCGAATTATTCAGCCTTTCTTGAACAGAAAGCTAGACGTGAGGAAGAAATGTTGAATGCTCAAAGAAAACGTCACTTATTCTTAAAAAAAGAATTAGAATGGGTTAGAGCTGGTGTTCAAGCAAGAACAACAAAATCTAAAGATAGATTACAAAGATTTGAACAATTAAGTTCTATTAAGAATATAGAAACTGTTAATAATGTAGAAATGATTAAAGTCTCATCAAGATTAGGTAAAAAGACTATAGAAATGAATGATATATCAATGAAATATGATAAAGTATTATTTGAACATTTTAGTTATATGTTTAAAAGACATGATCGTATAGGTATTCTAGGAGTTAATGGTTGTGGTAAATCTACGTTATTAAATATTATTGCTGGTATTATTCAACCGGATAGTGGAAGTATGACTTATGGCGATACAATCAAAATAGGATATTTTAAACAAGGTGTAGATGATATGGATGGTCGTATGAGAGTGATAGATTATATTAAAGAAACAAATCATTATCTCATTACCGATGAAGGTCAATTATCAGCTAAACAGATGTGTGAGAAATTCTTATTTAATACAGATATGCAGTATACTCCTATTGCTAGATTATCTGGCGGTGAAAAAAGAAGATTATACTTGTTGAAAATATTAATGAGTGCTCCTAATGTTTTATTATTAGATGAGCCAACGAATGATTTAGATATAGAAACACTAGCTATTTTAGAGGATTATTTAGATTATTTTGAAGGAATTATTATTACTGTATCTCATGATAGATATTTTTTAGATCGTATTTGTGATGGTTTATTTGTATTTAGAAATGGTATGATTCATTATCAAAATGGTGGATATAGCCAATATATTGATACTAAAGTAAAAGAAGTGAAGAAAGAAACACCTAAAGTCAATACAAATATAAGAATGAGAGCTAAAAAATTAAGTTATATGGAAACAAAAGAATTAGCAGCATTAGAAGAAAGCCTACCATTATTAGAAGACGAAATAAAAGAAATAGAAAATAAAATGGATAATGCTGATTACAAAACTATTCAAGAGTTAACCAACAAAAGAGATGAACTTATACTTAAGTTAGACCAGGATAGTGAAAGATATATGGAATTATTAGAGAAAAAAGAAGGATAAAAAATATGCAAGATGCTTAAACATCTTGCATATTTTTATAGTTTAGTTCCAATATTGCCTTCTATTTCATGAATCTTTTTAATAACTTCTTCAATCCCTGCATTCATTGTCACATAACCATGAAGAGAATGAGCTTTTGCTTTTAGCATAGCTGATTTTGGATATATAAATATTCTTGCAAGGCCTTTTCCATTTCTTGCTTCTTGTACAAGATTAGCAATAGAAGAATTACCATCGAATGCAAACACTGCGCAGTTTCTTCTTTCAAAGATTTCATAATTAAATGATTTATATATTCCCATTTCTTGTGATTCAGTAGATATTCTAATTCCTTTTATTTGGGCTTTTGATAGTTTTTTAATTTGTTTTTGATTCATCAGTGAAGGAATAATACAATAAATATCAAAGTTTTTATTGTTTTCGATAATATATTTTTCATGTCCTAATAGTTTATGACCTACTACATAGAATCCTTTTTTAGGATCT
>CALCBO010000186.1 GCA_937897245.1 uncultured Caryophanales bacterium
ACCTATACCTAATATTAAAGGTACAAATATCATAATTAAATACGTAAATAAGATTGTAAATAAGACTAGTTTAGATATTCTTATTTCATCTTTTAGAGAATACATAGATATTAATAATATAGGAAAATAAAATACTTTTATTAAACCTTGGAGTTCTTTAAATAAAAAATTATCTTTATAAATAATAGTTCCTGTTAGATATAGTATAGAATAAATAATTATTATTAAAAGATATGGAATAATACTTTTCTTTTTATAAGTAAATAGAGTTATATAGATAATACTAATTAGAAATAAGAAACGTATTATTATACCTATAGTTATAGGGAATATATGATAATGAATATTTATACCAGTTAAGATATCTAATATTGGGCTTAATAATAAATAAATAGTAATTATTTGATTAATATTCTTCTTTATATATTGGTTCATAGTATTTCTCCCTCATTTTTTAAATTGTAACATATTTCATATATTATTTCTAGTTAGTGTATAATTATAGTCTATTTAACAGCTATTTGACACTATTTAACATTAGTTTATTTATATTTTACATAGTTTATTATATAATTAATATAATAGGGATATGGAGGTGTTTAGATGTCTCAAGATAATAATGAAGAAGAAAAGATTGTTGAAGAAGTTAATGATGAAGAAATAATAGAAGAAGTAAGAGAAAAGAAGGAAAGTAAACATATTATTGTTAATATGATGTTAGTTATATTATTTATTATTTCTCTTATATCTTTTGGTATTTTATTAATAAAAAAAGATACTTTAGTAATAAGTATTATTAGTGGATTAATACTAACTATGTTTACAATATTATATGTAGTTAGTTCTATTACTTATAGGAGAAAAAAGAAAGGTATTATTTTTCTTAGTTGTTTATTATTAATAAGTTATTTCTTAATTGGTATTAATAATTATTTTTCTTTTATTGAGTTAGATATTGAAGGAGTTCCTAATTTTCAAGGTAAGAGTCTTACTAGTGTAATGAAATGGGCTGATAAGAGTAATATTACAGTAGAACAAGATTATGAATATAGTGATATGGTAGATGAGTATCAAGTAATTAGTCAAAGTATTCCTAGTGGTACTAGTTTAAAAAAGGCTAAAAATATGATAGTTTCTATTAGTGAAGGAGCTAATCCTTCTAAAGAGATTATGGTTCCTAGTATGAAGACTTGGAAAAGTGAAAGAGTTCTTAATTTTATTTTAGAGAATCATTTAAATAATGTTGTTGTGGATTTTGTAGAAAGTGATCAAGAAGTAGATACTGTTATAGAACAAAATACTAGTGGTAATATGAAAAGAGATGATGAATTAAAATTAACTTTTTCTGAAGGAGAAGAGTTAGGTTATAGTGAAGTTAAATTAATTGATTTTACTAATAAGAGTCGTTTTGAAGTAGAGTTTTATATGAAACAGCATCATCTTAATTATGAATTTAAGGATGACTTTTCTAGTAAAGTTAAGAAAGGTTATGCTTTTATGCAAAGTAAAAAAGCTGGAGAAGTAGTTAAAATTAATGATGAGAAAGTTGAAGTTACAATTAGTAAGGGACCTAAAATTAAAGTTCCAGATTTAGAAAAGATGAATTTAACAGATATTACTAAATGGGCAATTAAGAATAAAATAAAGATTAATTTTAGTGATAAGTATGATGATAAGATTAAAGAAAATAAAGTAATTGAAACTAGTAGTAAAAAAGGAGATATTATAGAACAAGGTAGCGTTTTAAAAGTAGTTATATCTCGTGGTGGTTTAAAGATGCCTAGTTTTAAATCATTAAGTGACTTTTATAATTGGGCTAATAAGTATGAAATAGCTTATGAAGAAGAACATGAGTTTAGTGATAAAGTTCCAGTTGGAGAAGTTATTAGTTATTCATATAAAACTGGTGAAATTATTAAAAATGGTGATGTTATCAAAGTAGTTATTAGTGATGGGGATAAAACTAGTGTTCCTAATTTAAAAGGATTAAGTAAGAATGAAGCAAAGAATAAATTAGATAAATTGGGAATGAAATATAGTTTTATATATAATGATAGTAGTGAGAAAAAAGATACTGTAATTTCTCAATCTATAAAAGCTGGTAGTGAGATTACTAAAGGAGCTTCTATTTCTGTTACTTTAAGTAATGGTAAGAAGGAAGGAGAAGCAGTTAATAAGAGAATGGCTGATGATACTCCTAAAAAAGAGAGTGGAAAGAAGTCTACAAATAATAATAGCAATAGTAATAATAATTCAAATAGTAATACTAATACTCAAAAAAAAGAAGAACAAAATAATACTCCTACACCTACCCCTACTCCAGAGCCAGCTCCAGTAAATAATTGCAATTCATGTACAATAACAGGTATTAAAGGAGTTATTTCTACTAATATTGATGGTGGTTATGGAGCAGTATCTAGTGCTTTAGTTAGTAGTATTCAAGCACAATGTCCTGGTATTAAAGTAAATATTAATGGAGATGATACTTCTGGTAAACGTTCTGGTTTATTTATAAGTGGTTTTAGTGGAGGTACTACTGATTCATGTAGTACTGTTAGTATTACTTTAGCAAAATAATATAAAAGATTAGAGGTTTTTCTCTAATCTTTTTGTATTTTTATTTATCATCTTTTACTTGTCTTTGTATTTTTTCTAATTCTTTGATATCTATTCCAGTAATTTTAGATATATCTTCTTTTGACATATTATTAGCTAATAGTTTTTTTATTATTTCAGCTCTTCCTTCAGCTCTTCCTTCAGCTCTTCCTTCTGCCCTTCCTTTTTCTCTTCCTTCAGCTAATCCAACGGCCATACCTTCTGCTCTGCCAATCTCGGTAGCCTCTT
>CALCBO010000187.1 GCA_937897245.1 uncultured Caryophanales bacterium
ATTCAAGATGAAGAATGCGCAATGATTTTAGGAGACAATATCTTCTATGGTTATGGTTTTAATGATGCCTTACAAAGAGCTAAGAAAAATGCTGAAGAAGGTTATGCCACTATCTTTGGAAATCAAGTAGATGACCCAGAAAGATTTGGTATTATGGAAGTAGATAAAGACTTTAATGTTTTATCAGTAGAAGAAAAACCAGAACATCCAAAATCAAATTATGCAATAACTGGATTATATTTTTATCCAAAAGGAGTATCCAAAAAAGCCAAAGAAATTACTCCATCAGAAAGAGGAGAACTAGAAATAACCACTTTAAATGACATGTACTTACAAGAAGAAAAATTAAAAGCAGAAGTATTAGGAGATGAATTTACTTGGTTTGATACAGGAACTTTTGATAGTGAATTAGATGCAGCTAATATGATTAGAACAATTGAAAAGAATAAAGGAAAAGTAATTTGTTGTCCAGAACAAATAGCTTATTATAAAAACTGGATTAATAAAGAACAATTAGCTGAAAGAGCTAAAATATTAAGTAAAAATAATTATGGGAAATATCTTCAAAAAGTAGTAGATGAAACAAAATAGGAGGGTTTATGGATATTAAAAATTTTGAAAAAGGTCGTTCAGACGAAAAAAGTGTTGATTTTAAATCAAATGTTATTAAAACAAATTTAGAGGATTGTTATATTATTGAAGAAAATAGATTTGGTGATGATAGAGGATATTTTACTTCAGTAACATCAAAACAATTAGAAGCTTTAGGTTTTAAAAATTGGTCACAAAAGAGTGAATCAATGTCAGCTAAAGGTACTATTAGAGGATTACATGTTCAAAAAGATCCTTATTGTCAAGCTAAAGTAGTTAGTTGTACTAAAGGAGCTGTTTTAGATGTAGTAGTAGATATGCGTGAAGATTCTAAAACTTATGGTGAATATACTGCAGTAGAATTAACTCCTGAAAATGGAAGAATGTTATACGTTCCAAGAGGCTTTGCACATGGTTTCTTAGCTTTAACTGATGATGCTACCTTTAATTATATGGTTGATAATGAATATGCTCCAAGATTAGAAGATGGAGTATTATGGAATGATCCAGCTATTAATATTCCTTGGGATGAATTCTTTAAAAAGTATGGTATTGAAAAACCATTATTATCTGATAAAGATAGAGATAGAAGACCATTATCAGAAAGTGATATGAGATTCTTAAAAAGACCAAAAAAATATCTAGTAACTGGAGTTAATGGTCAATTAGGTTATGATATAGTAAATGAATTAAATGCTAGAGGAGAATATACAATTCTAGCTTTAGATAAAGATGTTATGGATATTACTAATAGAGAAGAAGTAATGAAAATAGTTAAAGCTTATAACCCTGATGTAATATTCCATTGTGCTGCTTGGACTGCTGTTGATAAAGCTGAAGAATTAAGTGATGCTTGTGAACAAGTAAATGTTGAAGGAACTAAAAATTTAACTGATGCTTCAATCGAAGTAGGAGCTAAAATGGTTTATATGTCTACAGATTATGTATTTGATGGTGAAAAAGACTTAGCTGATACATACAATGAAGAAGATATTCCTAATCCAAAAAGTGTCTATGGAAGAACCAAATTTGCTGGTGAAGAAGAAGTAAGAAGAAATCCAAATCATTTTATTACTCGTATTTCTTGGGTATTTGGTATTAATGGTAATAACTTTATTAAAACAATGTTAAAATTAGCTGATAAATATCAGGAACTTACTGTAGTAGATGATCAAATAGGTTCTCCAACTTATACTGTAGATTTAGCTAAACTATTAGTAGAAATGGCTGAAACAGATAAGTATGGAACATACCATGTAAATAATGAAGGATATTGTTCATGGGCAGAATTTGCTAAATATATAATGGAAAGTAATGGTAAAGAAACAACTATTAAACCAGTAACTACTGATGAATATTATGCTGACAAAGATACTACTTATATAGCATATCGCCCACATAATTCTAAATTAGATAAAACTAAATTAGCTGAAGAATTCTATCGCCTACCTTCTTGGCAAAGTGCTACTGATAGATATTGTAAACAATTAAAGAAATCTCAAAACTGGTTTTTAGAAAACCTAAAATAATAAAAGAAAAGGAGAATATATGAAATTTTTAATAACAGGTGGCGCAGGTTTTATTGGAAGTAACTATTGCCACTACGTAGTAGATAAATATCCAGAAGATAAATTTGTTTGTTTAGATGCCTTAACTTATGCTGGAAATTATAATAATATCAAAAGTTTAGAAGCAAAAGACAATTTTAAATTTGTCCATGGAGATATTACTGATAGAGAATTAGTAGATAAACTATTTAATGATGAAAAGTTTGATGTTGTCATAAATTTTGCAGCAGAATCCCATGTAGATAATTCGATTAAGAATCCAGGTATTTTCTTAACAACCAATATCATTGGTACTCAAGTTCTTATGGATGCCTCTTTAAAATATGGAGTAAAAAGATATCATCAAGTATCAACAGATGAAGTATATGGAGATTTACCATTAGATAGACCAGATTTATTATTCACCGAAGAAACTCCAATTCATACTTCAAGTCCATATTCATCTTCAAAGGCAGGAGCTGATTTACTAGTAGGAGCTTATTATAGAACTTTTGGTCTTCCAGTAACTATTAGTAGATGTTCTAATAACTATGGACCATATCAGTTCCCAGAAAAGTTAATTCCAGTAATCTTTTCAAAAGCTATGAAAGATGAGAAAGTTCCAGTATATGGAACTGGCGAAAATGTCAGAGACTGGATTCATGTTCATGACCATAATGTTGGAGTTGATTTAATAGTCAGAAATGGTAAAGTAGGAGAAGTATATAACTTAGGAGGACATTCAGAAAGAACAAATCTAACAGTTGTCAAAACTATTTTAAAACAATTAGGTAAAAGTGAAGACTTAATAGAATTTGTTACTGATCGTAAAGGTCATGACCTAAGATATGCTATTGATTCTACTAAAGCTGAAAAAGAATTAGGTTGGAACAGAACCTATACATTTGAAGAAGGTATTAAAGAAACAATTGATTGGTATTTAAATAATCAAGATTGGGTAGAAGATATCTTAAATGGAAATTATAAAGAAGCTTATAAAGATTAAGCTTCTTTTTTCTGAAAAAACTAGAATATGTTATTATCTATATAGATAGGAAATGATTAACATGCCTAGTTTAAATAGTACAATTAAAGTAAAAACATTGAAAAGAAATAAATCAAAACCAAAGCCAAGTAAATAATTATCTAAAGCGATTAATAAACTTAGCTATATTAAAAAACATACTGAACAATACAAAGTTTATCACAATGTTGATGAATTGCTTACGGATATAATAGCTAAAGAATAGTAAAATAATGGAAAAAGAAAAGTCGATTTTTTAGTTTTTTATATAAAAAATAATAAGAATATGCTATATTATATAATATAGGAGTGTCTGATATGAAAAATAGAATATCGTCTGATACTTTGAGTAATATTATACTTAATATTATTCAATATAGAATATGGATACAAAACAAATACCAAAGAATATATATTTAATAAGACAATGAGAAATGAATATTATTCATACTTACCAAAAGAAGCGAAAGAATATATTCAAGATATCTATGAAGAAACAGGAGAAATAATTAAAACCGAAAAGAATCAAGAAGAAAATACTCCTTACTTAAATCCTGATTTTATTAACTATTTAACGATGTCCACAGAAGAAAAAGAAAAAATAGATATAATTCCAGAAGCCTTCAGTATTAATTATGATTATACTAAAGTAGATTCACCTGCGATAAATGAAGAATCATATGATTTAAGAAATGTTAATAATGGAAACTATCTAACACCTTTAAAAGATCAAGGAAATTTAGGAATATGCTGGACCATCGCAGCTAGTGAGCAAATTGAAAGTTTCCTAATGCTAAAAAACAATACTCCATATAATAGTAATTCCCTAGTACTATCAGCACGTCAAATAGATTATGCTACCAGTAAAAATGGAATAAAAGATTATACAAATACTCATGGCTTTAGAAATCTAACTGAGGGTGGAAATTTCTTTATGTCCTCAGAGATAATGTCTTATGGTCTATCACCTGTTAGTGAAAACTATATGCCATATAATGAGAGTACTGCAGAAAAAGAAGTATCAGAAGTCTTAAACTTTAATAATTCTTATTATGAAGTTAATCAAGCAGTTGATTTACCAACCATTTACAATAGATTACAATTAGATTATTCAGACGAAATATCATCTTGTAACAGTCTATCTACTACAGAAGAAAAAAATCAATGCAAAGAAGACTATTATAATGAATTGAAAAATAGTTATATTTCTGAAATAAAAAAAGGAATTAAAGAATATGGTGGTGCAGTAGTAGAAACAATGCCACCAGGAGGAAAATGTAGTTTTAAGTATTCTTTTTGCAAGTTTACCTTCTGCTTCTATAACTAGTTATAATTTGATA
>CALCBO010000188.1 GCA_937897245.1 uncultured Caryophanales bacterium
CTTTTGCAAGTTGTTTAATCTTTTTTAAGTCTTTCAGATAAGCAGCTAATGATGTATATATTTCTTCATAATCATGACTATAAGTATGAAGCCCTATAGAATGTCCTCTTTCTTTTGCTTCTTTAATATATTGATAACTATCACTATGTGTACCAGTTACAAAGAAAGTTGCTTTAATATTATACTTATCTAAAATATCTAATACTTTTGGTGTATTATATGATGGTCCATCATCAAATGTTAAATAACAAGTCTTAATACCATCTTTTTTAGCTTCAATATTACTATATTTGCTCTTTACTAACACTTTTCTATTATAAACTGTCTGATTGCCACTGCTATCTTTAACCGTGTAAATAACGCTATATTCACCCGATTTATTCATATCAAACTGAGAGTCATCAACAATTAACTGAGGATTTAGATCATGATCATCATATTTTACAACATTCTTTGTTAAATCTATTGACTGTCCCTCTCTTATTTCCAGTGTATCTATCCCGCTTAATTGAGGTGCTTCTATATCCTTGGATTCCACTAATATATAAGCTTTCTTCTTTGTTTTATTAGCATACTCATCTTCAACTACTACTTCTACAGGATAAGTCTTTTCTTCATTAAAAATATAATCTTCATAGAAATAGACAACCGTTTTTGTCTGATCTTTTATATTTTCTACCATCGAGGAAGCTTCAATCGTTTCATTCAGAAAAATTTTTCTATTAACAATATCAAAGCTTGGAGCTATATTATCCTTTACTATCACTTTTAAACTTCTCGTTTTATTCAAATAAAAATATTTTATTTTATATTCACCACACTCTTGATTATTAACATCCGACTCAAATACAACATCTTCTTTATCTACATTATAATATTTCCTAATATAATCATAGGGTTTTACTTCTTCATTTAATGAAATCTCTATAACATCATCCACAAAATAAAGATGTGGAGTATTCAAATAAAAACCAAATCCCAGCAACAACAAAAGAAACAATAAAAAAAAGACTTTTCGCATATGTATCACCATAATACCATATGCATCAAAAGTCTTATTTATTCTTTTTATATTCTTCGATAATCTCTCTTTCACTAAAATGTAAAGTTGTTTTATCATCCATAATCTGATATGTTTCATGCCCCTTCCCTAAACATAAAACAACATCACCAGCTTCTGCATGATCCAAAGCATAATGAAGAGCTTCTTTACGATCTTCAACAATTACATATTCACCATTATGTAACTTTAACCCTTCTACAATATCATTACAAATATCTCTGACTTTTTCTCCTCTAGGATTATCAGCAGTTAACACCGAGAATGCATTCATTCTAGCTACAACTTCTCCAGCTTCATATCTTCTTGATTTAGCTCGTTTTCCACCGGCACCATAAACACAAATCATCTTATGTGGATGATAAGCCGAAATAGTTTTTAAAATACTTTCAAAAGAAAAAGCATTATGAGCATAATCAATAAGGACTGTAAAATCTTTACTATAAGGAACTATTTCTACTCTTCCTTTAACTCTTACCTTCTTTAAAGCACTTTGTATATGTTCTACATCAATATTTAAGTAATAACATAAAAGAATTGCCACCATTGAATTATATACACTAAACTCACCCGGAATATCAGTTTCAAAAGAGTCATTAATAACTCCCTCTGTATCAAAAGATACACCTAAAGCACCTTCCTTATGATATAACTTCATATTTTTAGCTACTAAATGACTATCTGTCTTCATCCCAAAAGTAGCCACTTGACAATTAACTCCTTTAATCATATCTTCAAAATGTTCATCATCACGATTAAATAAACCTACTTTACACATTTTAAATAACATCTTTTTACATTCCATATAATGTTCAAAAGAAGTATGTTCATTAGGCCCAATATGATCAGGAGATAAGTTTGTAAATACCCCATAATCAAAATCAATACCTGTTACTCGATGTAACATTAACCCCTGAGAAGAAACTTCCATAACACAGTATTCACATCCGGCATCTACCATTTCTTTCATCAATCTTTGTAATTCAAATGATTCAGGAGTTGTATTTTTTGTTGGTCTTATTTCACCATTTATCATTGAACCAATAGTCCCAATAATTCCCACTTTTTTAGATGCATGTTCTAAGATAGATTGAACCATATAAGTTGTTGTAGTCTTACCTTTTGTACCAGTTAAACCAATAACCTTTAGTTTTCTACTAGGATGATCAAAATAAGCACATGAAAGAAGCGCTAAAGCTTCTCTAGCATTTTCTACCATCACATAAGTAATACCTTCTTGATATTCTACTTCTCTTTCAATCACAATTGTCTTAGCACCATTATCAATAACCTGATTAATAAATTGATGACTATCAACATTAGCCCCTTTAATACATACAAATAAGCTATTCTCTTTAACTAATCTTGAATCATAATCTATTTGACTTACTTCCTGATTTAAATCTCCAAATTTTAATTCATATTTTATTTCTTCTAATAATCTTTCTAACTTCATTTTTCTCACCATTTCCATTATATATGTTTTTTCATATCTTTAAAAGAAAAAAAGGAGAATTTGCTTATAGACTTGTAAGCTTCATATCTCCACTCTTAATATAATTTAATTTTCTAAATGCTTTATACATACTCAAGCAAACAACTACCGGTAATAAAACATCCACTAAAATAAGTGGTAACCAATAACGACTTCCCATAACTGATATAGCTTCTATCAATCCCACACAGCCAGCAGTTCCCATACCAGAACCAACAGCAGTACATTGAATACCTAAAACAGCTGTTGAGATAACTCCAGAAATCATACTTGCAACTATTGGCGGTAACCAGATAATTGGTCTTTGAACAATATTTTTAAACTGTAACATACTTGTTCCAATAGCAATCGCAATCACATCACCAATCTCATTATCATCAATAGACATCACAGCTAAACCTACCATCTGAGCACAACATCCTGCAAGTGCAGCACCAGCAGCCAAGCCATTCAATCCCAACATAATACCAATCGCCGCAGAAGAAATAGGTGCGGTTAAAGCCATTCCCATAAGAACCGCTACAATCATTCCCATTAATACTGGCTGTAAACTAACACCTTCATTAATAAGACTGCCTATCCAGTTAATAAGCATTGTAATATAAGGACTAATAAATTTAGTAATAATACCTGCTGAAAGAATTGCAGTAAAAGGCACTAACAAGATATCTAATGGTGTTTTCTCTTGAATAATCTTAACAAGTTCTACCGCTACAATAACTGCTACATAAGCAGAAATTGGATTACCCACATTAATACTGACATTACCATTATTTATACTAAAAGTACCAGCACCGATTGCTCCAGCAATAGTTGCACTAATAATATTTAAACCTTTAGCTTCAAGTACATAACCAATTCCTACACCAATAGCTGGTCCCATTAAATAACTAGCCATATCTCCCCAGACTTTTAATTCATTAATATGACAAACAACTCCCAACTGTTTTAAAATAGTTCCAATAATTAAACTCGAAAAAAAGCCATAAGCCATACCATTTAAAGTCTTCACAATAAAATTAGGTTCTCTTTGAGCTTTCTTAGCCATATACATCCCTTCTTTCTACCAAATCATACATGATAAAACATTCATTTTCAAGTCGTACCTATAGTAATATTTTTTAACCATTTCCCCTACTTATAAAAATAA
>CALCBO010000189.1 GCA_937897245.1 uncultured Caryophanales bacterium
CCATTCTTGGAGTTTCATCAAGAATCCAATATTGAAGAACATTTGAATGAATGTATA
Source organism: uncultured Caryophanales bacterium (assembly GCA_937897245.1). The sequence continues at coordinate 58 of CALCBO010000189.1, forward strand.
AATGAAAAACAACAAAAACATTCTTTTTTTTGTAGATGCAGTAGTTGTTGTCAAAAAAGAAGAAATAATGTTTTCTTCTTATCAAGTATACTTGTTAATCTTATTATTATTTTTTATCAAATGATTATACTTCTATTTGTAACTACACGTTTAAATGTCTTTGTTTTGTTCTTTGAATTTATCTCTATCTGTTTCTTGATATTTTTTATCTTCTTCTAAGACAAATTCTATTGTTCTTTCAATATATTTTAATTGATTATTAATACTTGTTATATTGTTTTTAATAGTATCATTTAGAGTGTTTTTTTTAGGGATACAGATAATTGTTTCTAATAAGCTTTTTTCAGAAGAAGTTAAATCCATCTTACTAATATATTCTTTATATAGTTTAGACATGTTTATTTTATTAAAATTAGTTTGATAAAAATCTATAAAATCATATATTAATAAATCTTTTTTACTCTTATTATAATCTATAAAATAATTTTTTTTATTTATTCGAAAATTATCTAGGTTGGTATTTCCAATCAATTGACATTTTCTTACTTTTTTATTTTTAGATTGATACCAACTTTCTAATTTATGATGTGAAATATTTAAGCTTTGATATATTTTACTTATATTAATTAATAAGACATAATAGTCTATTCTAGGTAATATTAATTCATCAATATTGTCCTGTAGATCTAAATAGTATTTCATTATATTGTCTATTTTAGAGGTATAATATTTATAAATGTTAGTAGATTCTTCTTCAGTTATATTTTCTTCTAGTGTTGTTTTTTTTTGGAGTGTAATGAGTGTGTTTAATAATACCTTAGCTTTTAATTCAAGATTATTAGTACTATCACTCTCATATTTATATAATCCATATGAATCTTGATAGGTATTAATTCTTGGTTGATAATTTTTATATTTAATTGAATCAAAATAAGCAAATAAATCTTTATTATTGTTATCATTTTCAATTATAAGATATTTCTCATTACCTTCTAATAATATATACTGACTATTAATTATTATCCTATCAATAACAAGATTGTTTTGTTTGATACATTCATGTAAATTAATCATGTTTATATGGAATAATTAATTTAGTTCCAGTGGTTAAAGAATCTAAATTATTATATTGTTCTAACTCTTCTTTAGTTGTTTGATATTTTTCGATAATAGAGTTTATAGTTTCATTTTGATTTACCATATAAACAATAAAAGTTCCATATGTTTCTTTATCATCTTCAATATCAATAAAAAAGGATGATTCTTTTTTTTCTTCTTTTTTATCAAAAATATTTTCTTCTTTGGTATTCAAAAAATCAGAATTATTGTCTTTTGATTGATTTGTTGTTACTGATTCTTGTTCTTTGGTTGTGGTTATATCAGTTATTGTTTTCTCATTATCATCGTTTTTATTTGTATCTTCTTTATTATTTACTTGATTTAATATAGGGATTTCTACTTCTTGTTCTAAAACCTCTCCATCACACTCACGATTTTCTTCTAATAATTCTTCTTTTATTTCTTTACCACTTATTTCTATTTCAATATGACAGATTATGGTATCATTATTTTCTATTTCGTAGGAAAAGTCTGTAATACTAATATTAGATGTATTTATAACTATTTTTTCTGTCAAGGTAATCTCGATGGGAAACTTATATGTAAATTCTTCTTCTAAACGCGATGCTTCTGTCAATTTATACTTTCCTAAGAGTATAAGATTTCCAGATATATTATATTCATCAAGAAATTTTAAATCATGTTCTAAAGAAATTGCACTTATTTCTCCTATCATTGTAGGAAATACTTGTTTTTTCTCAAAAGATATTGTTTTTTTCATTTCGTTCTCCTCCTATAGAATAGTATGAAAAAAGAAGAACAATTATTCTTCTTAAATATCTTTTCTTAATTTTTTTTGTACTATTTTAAGGTTCTTTCTCTGTTTTCGCTGAAATAGACCTTTACTATTACATAGTTTATTTAAGTGATTTATTAATAATGAAATATCTTCTTCAGATGTAAAAAGTTCTGGTATGGTTTCTAGAAGATAATTTAGTGAAGATATTAAACGTTCACTATCGGTTAAAAAATCTAATTGACCTAATTCTAGTCCGTATACTACTTGAGCGTCATAACTTTCAAAAGATAACATTTCTTGATAATTTTTGAATTTTCTTTTACGAATATCTTCTTGATAGGCAAAATATCCATTCATTAATATACTTTTCTTTTCTTCACTTGTTGACTTTACCTCATTAAGATAAGTAATAATATCATTTATTAAAGCTTGATATTCTTGTGATACATCAAAACGATGGATAGATATTATTCTTTCAATCTTTCTTATATATTGATTTTTATAATAAAGAAAAGCACTATCTACGTTTGCTAGAATTCCAATAGAATTTAAAAATGTTTGATAAGATTGAATATCTTGATAGATTTCTATTAATTCTTCCTCTCCTATTGTTTCTAATTGATTTCTTAGTATTAAGATATTTTTATAATCTCTGATATTATAATCATCCATTTTATTCTTCCTCTCTAAAAATTGATTCATAAATATCCATGTAATTTGATACACTTATAAAGCGAATGTCTTTTTTTATTTCATCGGGGATTTCATCTAAATCTTTTTCATTTTCTGATGGTATATAGATAGTTTTAATGGCAGCACGATGGGAACCAATTACTTTTTCTTTTAATCCACCTATTCCTAATACTCTTCCTCGAAGAGTTATTTCACCTGTCATAGCAATATTCTTAGGTACTTTTTTATTTGTAAATAAACTTATTAAGGTGGTTGTAATTGTTACTCCAGCAGATGGACCATCTTTATTTACAGCTCCTTCTGGAACATGAATATGTATATCATTTTTTTCGAATAATTCATAAGGTATTTTAAAATGCTCCATATTTGATTTAATATAGTTTAAAGAAATATGACAAGATTCTTGCATTACTTCTCCTAAGGAACCTGTTAGTACTAAGTCTCCTTTTCCTTTAAATAAAGTAGCTTCAATAGGTAGAACATCTCCACCAAATGTTGTATAAGCCATTCCATTGACAACACCCACTTCATCTTCAGAAGAAGTTTCCATGTAAGTGTATTTTTTCTTTCCTAAAAAATTTTCAATTTCTTTATCTGTTATTTGATAAAATGTACCATCTTTATTTAATAATAAATCTTTAACTATTTTTCGTAATAGAGTGGCAATAACTCTTTCTAATTCACGTACTCCTGCTTCTTTAGTATAATTGCGTATTAGTGTCAGAATAGCGTCATCTGCGATTTGTACTTGGAGACTTGTGAGACCATGTTCTTCTAGTTCTTTTGGAATCAAATGATTTTTAGCTATATCTAGTTTTTCATATTCAGTATAGCTAGAAATATTAATTATTTCTAGACGATCACGTAATTCATATGGAATCTGTTCAACATAGTTAGCAGTCGCAATAAACATTACCTTTGATAGATCAAATTCTTCTTCAATATAGTGATCTGAGAACTTATTATTTTGTTCAGGGTCTAAGACTTCTAATAAACTACTAGCAGGATCTCCTTTGATATCTTTAGTCATTTTGTCAATTTCATCAATGATAAAGACAGGGTTAGTAGTGCCGGCTTTACGAATTCCTTGGATTATTCTACCAGGGTTAGCTCCAATATAAGTTCTTCTATGACCTACTATTTCTGCTTCATCATTAATTCCACCAACACTAATTTTGGCAGTTTTGCGATTTAGACTTTTAGCAATACTGATGGCTAGAGAAGTTTTTCCTACTCCAGGTGGTCCCACTAAACAAAGAATTGGACTACGTAAATTATTAGTGTTCTGCTTTACGGCAAGATATTCTAAAATACGATCTTTTACCTCTTCTAGTGCATAATGGGAAGAGTCTAATATGCTTTTTACACCTAATAAATCATCAGTATCTTTAGTATAATTATTCCATGGTAGATGAATCATCCAATCTAAGTACTCTCTAATCATCCCAACTTCTGGTGAATTGCTATTTAGGCTATCATAACGTTCCAACTCTCTTTTTATTTTATTTTTTACTTTTGAATTACATCTCAGTTTGGCTATTTTCTTAGAAAGTCGTTCAACCTCACTATCTTTGTTATTTCCCTCTCCTAATTCTTTTTGCATTAGTTTGATTTTTTCACGTAAAAAATATTCTTTTTGGGAATCACTTAATTCTTTTTCAACTTCAGCTTCTATTTTTTGCTCCAACTCTACAAATTTTAGATCTCTATTCATGTCAGTCATTAAGAATTTAGCACGAGTAATAGGATCAATTGTAGTAATATATTTCTTTTTTTCTTCATAACTAATTGGTAAAAAACTTACAATCAAATCGCATAAATCACTTAAAGTATCAATTCCACTTAATTGGCTCATTACAGCATTACCCATATAAGGTACCTTAGTAATATAGTTTTCTAAAGATTTCACAAGGATAGTGAAGAAATTTTCAGCTTCTTCTTTTTCAATTATTTCTATTTCACGATAATTGGCTCTATAAAAATTACCAAATTCAGTGAAAGAGGATAGTTCAACTCTTTCAATACCTTCTATGACAATACGAGTTTTACCATTGGGAACATTCATTTTTAATTTAAGACGTCCTAAAACACCATATTTTGGAAATGATGTTACACTAATGTTGTTTTCTTCTATGGGATTAATAATAATCATCAAATTATCTTCAATTTTATCCACAATTTCAATCATCTGTTTATCATAAGTGTTATCATATTCTATTCTTACTTCATTATTTGGGAATATTACTATATCATTAACTATTAAAACAAATAACTTGTCATCCATCGATATTGCACCCCCAAATTTTTAATACTGCTTTCTATTATATAGATATTTGGATTTTTTTCAACTAAAAGACAAATTTTTTATAATGTTTTTTTTACTATAAATCTCTTTTATAACAATAAAAAAACAGAAAAAATAATTTTCTGTTTTACTGATATTATTACTTGTTGTATTCTTTTAGTAAATCTACTATTTTACGCATTTCTAAATCATATTTAACTAATTCTATACCACCAAATTCTTTTAAGAACTCTTCTTTTGACATTTGATATTTCTTAGCAATTTCTTCTGCTTCTTTTTCTGCTTCTTCATCAGTTATTTCTATTTTTTCAGCTTTTACTAATTCTTCTAGCATTAAACGATATAAGACATTTTTGTATGCTTCTTTTTCCATCTGACTTTTTAATTCTTTTTCACTTGAACCAGTAAATTGATAATATAAATCTAATGATATACCTTGCATTTTTATTTGTTCTTCAAATCTAGTCATTAAACGGTCAACTTCTTCATCTACCATTCCTTCTGGAATATCTACTTCAACATTTTTTGATACGCCTTCAAGTAGTGAGTCAACATATTTATTTTCTGCTTCCATTTCTTTTTGAGCCATAATTGATGCTTTAATTTCAGCTTTTAACTTTTCTTCAGAATCTACACCTTCCATACCTAAATCTTCGAAGAATTCTTCATCTAATTCACGAGTTTTCTTCTCTTTAATTTCATTAACTTTAACTTTGAAAGTAACATCAGCTCCAGCTAAGTCAGCTGCTCCGTAATCTTCTGGGAAAGTTAACTCTAAATCTTTCTCTTCACCGATTATCATACCAATTACTTGTTCTTCAAATCCTGGAATAAATGTGTGTGAACCAATTTCTAATGAATAATTCTCACCTTTTCCTCCATCAAAAGCAATTCCATCTTTAAAACCTTCAAAATCAATTATAGCAATATTACCATCTTCAACTTTTCCTTTTTCTTTAGTAACTAATTCAGTATATCTTTCTAATAAATGTCCAAGTTCATA
>CALCBO010000190.1 GCA_937897245.1 uncultured Caryophanales bacterium
CAAATGTCTGAGCATGTACTCTATAGTAAATATCATAATGTACTGCCATTTCTCCTGTTAGTCTTATTTCAATTGCTTCTAGGCGTTTAGCTTCTCCACTTGTTCCTGACATGGCACCATCAGCTACCAAGTCTTGCCATCCATAAGATTGGACATGAGTTTGATATTCAATATATTTTCTTTTAAAAGCTTCTTTTTCTCCATAAGTTGGGAATTCTTGGTCTTTTGGAACTAATTTAATTTCTATTCCTTCTAGACGTTTTGCATATCCTGCAGTACCTGCTGATTCACCGTTTTTAGCCCAACCTAACCAACCAAATGTCTGAGCATGAACTCTATAGTAAATATCAAAGTTGGTAGCTACTTCTCCAGATAGTTTTATTTCGATAGCTTCTAGTCGTTTAGCTTCTCCACTAGTTCCAGACATGTTATCATTAGCAACAAAATCTTGCCATCCATAAGTTTGGACATGAGTTCTGTATTCAACACTACCATTATATTTTTCATTCAACTTAATTTTTATAGCTTCTAGACGTTTTGCTTGTCCACTTGTTCCAGACATTTCTCCATCTGCAACATAATCTTGCCAACCATATGATTGAACATGGGTAGAATAATAAATATCAGCATTACTATTAAGTACTTTTTTCCACTGAGCATATAATGTTAAATTATTATTTATAGTTACTTCTTGTTCATCAGTATATGAAATACCTGTTCCATCTGGATTAGTTGTCCATTTTTCAAAAGTATAACCATTTCGAATAAAAGTATTCTTACTTAGATTAGTTGTTTCACCTTCTAAAATAGATTGTACTTTTATTTGATTGTTTTCATCATTTGAATTAAATGTTATCTTACGTAATTCTTTTTCCTTATATATTTTTACTAATCCAAAAGTTGGTTGCATCGAAATATATCCTTCATCAGGAACTATTTTCACATATATTTTTGTAGTTCCAATATCTTTTACTTGTGGTAATTCTTCTTGCCAATTATTTTGATCTAAGCTATACATTATTGTTCCACCACTACCACCTTCTACTGTTATACTATGGTAGGCCCCATCATAATAACCTTCATAATCAGTAATATTTGGTAAAACTACATTTTTTGGTTGATTGTCTTCAGGTTGTATTTGAATACTATAGTATTTTGTTAATCCTTCATATACATTATTAGCATCAACTTTTACAATCATTTGAATAGTATTTGTTTCCTTATTATTAGCAAAGAATTCTGATAGACCAGATATAATAACAGAATTATTATTTATTTCATAATCAATATCATATGGTTCATTTTGATTATTTGAGAAAGAAATATCAAATTCCCCAGATTTTTTATATACTTCTAGATTTAAAACATCTAAATCATTTGGTATTAAGAAATTTTGATTACTGTAGTAATTATATGGAGTATTATTAAATTCAATAAATCCATTATTTTCAAATTGACTATATAGGTAATAACCAATAGTTAAAATATAAATAGTTGTATTATTTTGTGAATATGAATACTCTGATTTTGAAGAGATGTTTGAAGCATTATAATTAATATGAAAATCATCACCAAAGGTATATCCTTCATTAAGTACTATTTTAAAATAATGAACATAACTACTATTATCATTAAAAATATCATTAGTTGTTAGAGGGGGATGAGTTTCATAATAGTAACTTCCTTCAGCCCATACTTCTGTAATAGTATATTTAGGATTATTATCAAAATTCTTATAACTTATTGAATCCCCAATTTTAGGTGTATTAAGTTCTCCTAAATCAATACTTTTAACTATGCTTTCATCTTCATCATAATTAGTTGATTTCATTTTAAAACTATAAATAATATCAAAATAATTGTTAGTTGATACTCTATTTATACCACTATAATAAATACTATGATTATTGTTATTGAATTCACTATTATAATCAGTAATTAAACCTTTTATCATTCTTTTTCCATTTATTGGGATAAATCGTAGTCTAAATTCATAAGTTTTATTTGGTTGAAATATATCTCTTTCTGTTAATACTCTTCCATCTCCACCTTTTTCATACCATCCTTTTTCAATAGTAAGGTTAAGTTCTTTTAAGCGATTATAATAATATGAATTATCCGTTGATGTTTCATAAGAAATATTATAACCGGTTTTTGGTAAAGGAATAATAGAATCAGTATAAATCTTTCCTATAATTACATTATCATCATTAATATAATCAGAGGTTATAAAGCTAGCTCCATAACCAAATAATTCTTCATCAGATGTAGAACCATATTCTCCTCCACTTATAAGAGAATCTATACGATGATTTCTATCATAATAATTACTTAATTCTAAATCTGAGGTTATTTCAAATTCAGAAGAAAAATGTTTAACGTTTGAGGTTGTTAGTGTTATGTTATAGGTATACATTTTATTTCTTTCAAAGACATCATTACTAGTCATTTTTACATGATCTGTAATATTATACCAAACCTCACTTTTTTTCCAATATTCAGTTGATAAAATACTGGCATAGGTCGGATTTTCTCCAATTACTGGGGCTTTAGTATTTATTTTTATAGGGTCATAAATGTAATTTGGATTACTTGTAGTATCAAAATAATATTCAACAACTAATTCAGTTGAATTAAAACTAATTATGTTATATCCTTGGTAATAATCACATCCATACCATTGTGGTACATTACCTTGAATGCTGTCATTAAAACGATAGTTTTCTTTGGTTGTATATTTTACTCTGAATGTATATTCTTTATTTTTTATAAATATGCTATTCTCATTCATTAAAGAATTGTTAAAATACCATTCTTGGGATGATATTTCATAACCTGTTTCAGATCCTCCAGAATATGAATATAATCTTAATTCTTGAGGCTTTTGATTAACTTTTGGTGATACTTCATATGTATTTAAATTATAAATACTAGAAATATAATTTCTATTAAAAGATGCTGTAATTGTTGCATTATTACTTTGGTAATCTTGGAATGAGACATTGTTGTTTAAAACTGTATCTGTTGTAAATGATAGATTATAATCTATAATATAGCCATCATTTGGTTGGATGGATAAATTATAATAGTATGTATGATCATATTCAAATACTTCTCCTTCTTCCATATCATCCACAAATAAAATATAGTCCGCACAATTAACAATTGTATAAAAATCATGAGAAACCATCAGTACAGCACCTTTATACTCAGAAATTGCCTTTTCCAACGCAATC
>CALCBO010000191.1 GCA_937897245.1 uncultured Caryophanales bacterium
AGACAATACCTAATACAATCATGATAATTAACTTTAATAATGTATCACTTTTTTCTAATTCTGCTACATCTTCAATCGCATCTTCATCTCCATTTTTACTTAACCAATATAAATATGTTAAATAAAGAATAAAAAATACCCATAGAATAACACCATCTAATCTACCTACGCTATTTCCAGTTAACCCCACAGCTAATAATAAAACAGTAATCCCAACAACATAAGGAGTTTCAATATTTAAAGTATTTTTCTTTACTTTTAAACTAGCAATCATCCCTGCTACACCTAAAATAAGTAAAACATTACAAATATTACTTCCAATAATATTACCCACTGCGATACCTGCAGTTCCTTTATAAGCTGAAGCAATACTTACCGCTGCTTCAGGAGCACTAGTTCCAAATGCTACAATTGTTAATCCAATAACAATTTCAGGAATATGAAATTTGCTTGCAACTTTAGATGCTCCTTCCACAAAAACATCTGCACCTTTTATCAGCATTACAAATCCTACAACCAACAAAACAATATCTAGTATCATAATCTTTCCTCCTAACAATAAAAAGGCCCTTATCACATTATAAAAATGTGATAAAGGTCTTGCTTACCACTAATGTGTCCATTTCACCCGGTTGTTAAACGTGATGACGAGCGAAACACGAAGAAGCTACTCCCCTTTAAACTGGGACTAGTATACCAATATAAAAGAATGATTTCAAGCAACATTCTACTAAAATTGTCTATATTTCTTTCACAATGACACTTACTTTTTGTTTTTGTTTACAATTCCCATTAAACATTCCTTTATCGATGATACAATCATGAAAATCTCTGCCATGAGAAAGTTTTATGTATCCTTCATCAACCATTTTATTATTGGTTGGATCCAATCTTAACCAATGATTCCCAGCATATGCCTCAACCCAAGCATGAGTTAATCCTTCTCCTAATATCATTCCAGCAACATATCTTGCAGGAATCCCTGTCGTTCTTAGTGCACTAATCAAAATATGCGAATAATCTTGACATACTCCCTGTTTTAATTCATAGGCTTCATCAGCACATGTATAGATGCTAGTTATGCCAGGCACATATGTCATATCATTATATACCTGATGCATTAATGCAATACATTTATCTTCATCATTTAAATGATGAAACTGTTTTGCTAATCTTTCTATTTTTGGACTGGATTTTGTCAATTCTGTATTATACTTATAAACTGGATAACAATCTCCTTCGGGTATAATTGGTTGTGAATCTACTTTTATCTTTCCTTTAACTGAAAAAGAAAAATAATTGTGTAATTTTAATGAACTGCCTACGTAGATAGGATTACCAAACCCATCTTTTAATCTGGTAACTTGATCTACAGGTTGTATATAATAATCTATTTCCAAAACCTTCTGATGCGTTCCATCTCTAGGAATACAACGAAGCTGAAACTGTTGATCAGAAATATCTTGATCAAATTCCAGCTTATAATTATATTCAAAATCTAAAATCTTCAACTTATCCTACCTCAAATAAACCTGTTAAATTAACTATATTTTTCATCATGATAAAAGTACCAGGCAAAATATTCGTATCGTACTCTTCTAATCCTGTAATATCAGTCTCTTCAGAAAGTCTTTTAATACAATAAAGTAACTTATGATACGATTTATCAATCATAGATGAAGAATAATCCAAGCGACAATACATGTCCACTCTTTCTGCAAATTTCCCTAATTTAATTATATCTTTGCTACAAGCATCAGCATCATCTCCTAAACTCCCCCAAAAAGCATAAATATCATCAATAATATCTTGTAACAACATAATTGGAGCCTCAGTTTCCTCCATTTTCGCAAAAGTATTCATTCCCATTTGAATATATGATAAAACTTCACTACTTATTTCATCTCTTAATACAACTGCATTATCATATGCTCTTTTTAAGTTTGAATAAATAGAATCAATATTATCTGAATCATATAAGTACGACATCATAAAATGAGCATCATTATAATAAAAATCATTAATATCTAATTTATTACAATAGTCATGATTAACAGCTACAACTTGACCAGACATTTCATGACCAGGGATTGTAGGAAAATGATAAGTTCCATTAATAAAAACTCTTTCAATATAACGTCCTAACCAGAATAAACTATTACTCTTCTCTATCGTGATAGCACCCATGTATCTTTAAAGCCTCCCCCTTGTGATGAATTCACAACAAATGAACCAGGTTCTTTTGAAAAACGTGTTAAACCACTTGCCCATACTCTTGTCTTTTCCCCAGATAAAACAAAAGCTCTTAAATCTGCTTTTCGCAAAACTGTTGTCCCCTCTTCATGAACCTCCAAATCAATAAAATCTACCACTTCTTGACCTATCCAACGTCTTGGTTCAGTCTTAATGAGATAAATTAATTCATCTAATTTATCTCCTTTTAAATCTTTGCCGAAAATAACACCATATCCGCCAGCCTCTGCAACATCTTTAATAACTAACTTATCAATATTTTCTAAAATATATTTCTGATCTTCTGGATAATAAGGTAAGTATGTTGGTGCATTCTTTAAAATAGCTTTTTGATGTAAATAATATTCAATCATCTTAGGCACAAAATAATATATCCCTTTATCAACCGCTACACCATTACCAGGAGCATTAATAATTGCAACATTACCAGCTCTATAAACTGATATTAAATTAGGAATACCTATCAAAGACTCAGGTAAGAATGTTAATGGATCTAAATATTCATCAGATATACGACGATATAAACTACCAACTTTTAATTTTTCTCCAATATGATTTTTATAGTATAA
>CALCBO010000192.1 GCA_937897245.1 uncultured Caryophanales bacterium
TATATAATTCAAAATCTCTACTCTTATCAAGTAATATTACAAAATCTTTATACTCTATATCTCTGAGTATCTTTTCATCTTTATCAAATACTTGATACTTATTATTTACTTTATCTTTTATATCATTACCTATAATAAAAGCTTCTTCTTCAGAAGTACTAAGTCTTCCTAATTTATCTTTATCATAAGTATATATATCCATATTATAATTTTGATTAGTCTTACCTTCTTCAATATAAGTAGTATTACCAAATACCATTCTATGACTTACTTTATAATCTGCCCCACCTATCTTATCATCCATAAATAAATCAAATAATAAATTTACATTACCTAATACTTCTCCTCTAGATCTAAAATTCTTTAATAAATCTATCTTATGCCCCATGTCAGTATCTCTATAACTATCATATTTATTCTTAAATATATATGGATTAGCATTCCTAAATCTATAAATAGATTGTTTTATATCTCCTACCATATAAACATTATTATTAGCTATAAGTGATATAAACATCTCTTGAGTATCAGATGTATCTTGATATTCATCTACCATTATTTCATTAAATGAATATTTTAATTCATTTCTTATATCTTCATTATTTCTTACTACTTTAATAGCCATTCTACTGATATCTGTAAAATTATATACTTCTTCTTTTAATTTATACTCTTCTAATCTCTTATCTAATTCTTTTATAATATCTATTATAATAGAAACTACTTCTTTAGTACTACTAACTTCATCAATAGCTTCCTTAAAACTATTATAAGTACATAAACTCTTTATCTCTTTTGCTATATCAAAGATAGTACTCTTAATATTCTTACCTTCTTCATCACTTCCACGTGGTACTGTAATACTTTTATAATTCATTGCATCACAATAATCATCATAACTTTTAGCTTCTAATAACTTTTTAAAATTACTCTCTACTTTATAAACAAAATCTCCATCAAAGTAATCGTTTAACTCATTAATTAACTTACTTATATTATTTCTCTTTTCATTTAACATTTCTAAATATAAAGATTCTAATTCCTGATAATAATTATCATTATAAGTATTATTAATATACTCTTCTAAATATTTTTCTTTATCTGCTTTTAATTCTATTTTTTTATAAATATTTAATATAGCTTCTTTTAATTCTTTATCATCTTTAAGACAAAAATCATGTATTAATTTCATAAAATTATGTTTAGGTGATAAATAATTTTCATCCATTATTTCATCTAATATTTCATGTTTTTTAATATCTATTATTACTTCATCTGTAATCTTTATCTTATTAGTAATATTAAGTCTAGTATGATACTTCTTAACTACAGATAATGAAAATGAATCAAAGGTTGTGATATAAGCTCCATCTACTAAATCAGCTTCACTTTCTAATTCTTTTGTCTTTCTAATAGTTTTTCTAATTCTCTCTTTCATCTCAGCTGCTGCTGCATTAGTAAACGTTAATACTAATAACTCATTAACATGAACCCCACTTAATAATTTTCTCTGAACTCTAGCAGTTAATACCGCTGTTTTACCACTTCCAGCACCAGCACTAACTATAATGTTTTCTCCTTCGTGATTTATTGCTTCTTGCTGCTCTATTGTCCATCCCATTACTCCTCACCTCCTAAAAAAGATAAATCATTAACTTTATCTAAATATACTAAATCACTATTTCTCATATAACATAAATCTTTAAAAGAACAAAAATTACAACTTACATTACTACCATCATATACTTTAGGGTTAATCTTAAAATCCCCATCTACTATTCTTTTAGTCCTATCTTTAATATGTTCCTTAGTAAACTGTATTAATTCATATAAAGTATCATTATCCATTACTTTACTATATCTACTAAACTTATCATCTTTATACTTCATACTCTTAATTAATAAACTATCTTCATATGTAGTATCAAATCTTTCTAATATATTAATATCATTAGTAGAATAACCATTTAATAAATATCTCTTCTTCTTCTCATCTTCTACTTTTAAAGACCAAGTAGGATAATTAAATAATATATTTTGATAATATATACCAGTAAATATAGGATTAGTAAAACATCTAGATAAATGTATTAAATATAAATAAACAGGTAACTGCATATGAAGACCATACTTCATAGGTTCAATATGAGTATCAATAGTACCACTCTTATAATCAATAATAGAAAAATAAGTATCTTCCATATTTTGATAAAACATAATCTTATCAATATACCCAATAAACTTAACTGATACTTCACTCTCAACTTCAACTTCTACTTTTTTCTCAGCATAATAATTATCATACCCAGTTAAGTATTGTTGTTTATTCAATACTTCTATTAAATCTAATAAATCTTTCTTAATTCTAATTAATAATAATTTTTCTTTTAAAGATAATTCCCTTTTTTCTAAATATTTCTGATATTCTACTTCAAAATTAAAATTACTTCTTCTATATAAAGCTAATATTTGATGATACATACTCCCTATAAAAGATGCAAAAGTATCTTCATACTCTTCTATCTTTAATACATTCCTAATATAATATTTAAAACTACATTCATTATAAGTATTAAGAGAAGTATAAGATAATTTTAAAGGATAATCTAAATTCTCTAAATACTCATTATAATCAATCCCTAAAAATTCATTAGAATAACTTAAATAAGGTATATCATAATGAGTATTTAATACTCTTAAATATTCATTTTCTTCTCCATATAAATGATATAAATCTAACATCTTAGCTAAACTAATCTTATTATAAAAATTAGAATGAGTATAATCTAAATACTTATCTTTAATAACATTCAATCCATACTCAGCTATTAAACTAGATGGATAAAATGCTTGAAAAGGACTATTTAATTTATAACTAATAATACAGTTATTAATTCTATTTAATAAATATAATACAGTAAGTTTACTTCTCTTATTAATATAAGTAGTATCATACATATCTACTTCTTTTTTTACCTTATCTTCTAAATAATCAATATCTTTTTCCATTTTAGGTAGACTATCTTGATTAAATCCTAATACAAATACATATTCATCTTCTAAAAAATAACTAGTATATAAATCCTTTATTCTAACAGCAGACTTCTTTCTAACACCACTAAAAGTAGTATGTTTTAATTTATCTATTAATAACTTATTATAATTAATACTATCTTTATCTAATTCAACCATACTATTTATAACACTTAATAATTTCTTATTAATTATACTTTTACTATTATCTTCTAAGTCTAATAATCCATTATTTATATAATCCCTAACTACTTTAGTACCATATATTGACTTATTATAATTAATCTCTATTGGTATTTTATAATAACTAAATATTTTATCTATAGTATAGTAATAATCACTAGATACATTACATAAATATATTTTATTTATATCTATTCCCTTATCTAATAATTCTATTATTTTTAAACATACAAAATTTACTTCTTCTTCCATACTATTAAATTCGTATATATCTTTATTAAATTCTACTTCTGGTATTTCTATCTTATTATTCAAAGCTTTCTCTTCATATTTATCTAAGTCATAATAATTCTCTACTACTATTTCTTTATTTTTAATATACTCTCTAAAATAATTATTATATAAATACAATTTATTATTAATTAATTCTTTCTTAATTTTAACTAAGTAATCTAATTTTTTATTATTATAAATCTTATTCTCATCTATTACTTTTAAATAATCTAAATACACTCTACATACATCTATTTGTAGATTATATTTATCCATTAAATACATAATAGCTTTATCATCATAATTACCTAAGTAATTATTAATATATTCATTCTTAGTCATATATTTAACTGAATCAAAACTATTATTTAAAGATTTCTCTTCTAATAATTTCATTTTATATTCATTAGGACATATTATTAATTTTTCCATCTAACATCACCTTTAATTTATTGTATCATGAAAAGTATTTTAGTAAATACAAAAACGGCTCTAGAATTTCTGGTGTGAAGTAAATTTTATTAAATATGTTGATATATAAAAGAAAAACAGGTATTTTTAGCATTTATTTTTTATAACCTGTTTTTTTCGTATTTTTACCTACTTTTTTACTACTTTTCAAAATGCATATTTTAGGAAAAAATGAAAACCTGATTTTTTTGATTTTTAAGAATTTTTGTTATCAAAAAAATTATATATATTATGTCAGTTAATTCTTCATCTATTTTAGATATCATACTTAATTTCTTTAATGAAATTGAATCAATTATCTCTTCATCCATATCTATTTCACTTTTCATTATTTTATATAAATTATGTAATCTTCTTTTACTTAATCTTAACTTGTTGATTATTTTATCTTCCATTTCTTTTTCCTCCACCTATTGCTTTATTAAATATATAAAATATTCTTTTTCTAAAGATTTGAAAGTTTTTATATCCAAATGCATTTCGTTTTATTACCTTTATTTTGTTATTTGTTCCTTCTGTAAATCCATTTGTATATCTTTCATCAATAAATGAATTAACTATGTATTCTAGCCAATTTTCTATCGTTTTACTGACTTCACAAAACTCTTCTATTTCACTTTCCCTGCATAAATCTATAAAATCTCTTAATTGTCTTTCAGCATCTTCATAGGTTGTATGATGTACTATGTCTAAAAATAGTTCCTTTAACTGATATCCTCTTCTTAAATCATCTGATATATCCAATAATTCATGTATTAAATCTCCTGGTAATATTCTTACTATATGACCATTTCTATATCTTTCTTGTTCTACCCACCAATTTATTTCATTACTATATTTTCTTAATAACGATACATTCTTTTTATTTTTTAATAACTTGTATTCTTTACTTTTTTCTCCATACTCCTTTTGTAATCTAATTCTTATTTTGTCTAGTGCACCCATTATATATCTGATATAATGAAACTTGTCTACTACGTACTTTGAATTCGGAAACATTATTTTTTGTACTAGTAGATATGGTTCGTACATATCTGATATTATGTACTCCACTGAACGTCTATTTTCAGTAAATGAAAAATACTGAATTAGACGTTCTTTTCTTCTATTAGGTAAAATATCTATCACTCTTTTATGAATGGGATCATTAAGTATAAATGCATATTTTCCTTCCTTAGTATCTGCTTTAAACTCATCAAACGATATTACTCTAGGTAAATTTTTTTGGTAATCAGGTATAGTCGATGTTGCATCTATTAATTCCTGTCTAACTATATATTTTGATACATGATTCTTAAAAGCTATTTTATCTATTGTCATATTATAATCTAAAAAATCTTTTCTAATTTGTATTTTTGTTTTGTTAGATATGCTTCCATTCTTAGTGTTTAGATTCATTTCTTCCGTAAATATCTTATTACATTCATAACAATGAAATCTTCTTTTATAAATTATTAAATTAACTTTTTCGCCACAATTATCTAAATATTTACTTCTAATTGGTTTTAATTTACTATGAACACTACTAGTAAATACATTACAATATGGACATCTTACCTTTTTTTACTTTCTAATTCAACCTAAATTATCCCTTTTACTTTGTTTATACTTATTATTGTATACTCCTTTCTATTTAATCCTAATAAGATATAATAATCCACTATTTCACCTCCTTAAACCATCCTATAGGATTAATTACATTATAATTTAAAGCATGAAAAAAGAAAGCTATTTTTAGCTTCCTTACTTCACACTAGAAATTCTAGCTATATGAGCTAAATCCCACACCAGAAATTCTAGAACCAAAAGAAAGCCAATTTTGACTTTCTTACTTATTCTAGTTAAAGGTTAACTGCCTATTATTCGGTATAAAACCATAAACAGATGTAGAACTTCCATATAACTTATTTGTAGTATTACTTATACCAGCACCATTTGTTTGAGGCGCTTTAATAATCCAGTTAGTTGCTCTCTCACCTAAATATATATAACTATCATTAGAAAACATATGATTCATATTAGTAACCTGTGAGGTATTCCAACCACTTATATCTAAGCTAAATGTTGAAGAACTATATCCAGCAGCACTGAATAAATAACTCATATCGGTAACATTTGAGGTATCCCATCCACTTAAAGTCAAATTATAAGATGTGGCATTATATCCTGTGTTATTAAACATATAACTGATATTAGTAACACTTTCTGTTTTCCAACTATTTAGATCTAGGTTAAATGTGGTAGCACTATATCCGGCATTAGAAAACATATAACTCATATTGATAACCTGTGAGGCATTCCATCCACTTATATTTCCTATAGACCAAGTTGTGGCATCATGTCCTGCATATTCAAACATTTCTATCATATATTTTACTTTTGAGGTGTTCCAAGCGCTTAAGTCTAAAGTAAATGATGTTGATGAATAAGCGGCATTTTTAAACATATAACTCATACCTTCAACTTGAGAGGTATTCCATCCACTCAAATCTCCAATGTTCCATGTTGTAGCATTATATCCAGCATCCATAAACATAGAACTCATAGTAGTAACACTTGAAGTATCCCAGTCACTTATATCTCCAATATCATATTCTAATGTTTCTTTTCCTGAACCACTAAACATATATTGCATATCTTCAACTTTTGAAGTATCCCATTCACTTAAATCACCAATACTCCATGTTGTTGCCCTATATCCTGCACTACGAAACATACCATTCATGTTTGTTACATTTGAAGTATCCCATTTATCTAGTCCTTCTATATTGAATGTTGATACCCCACCACCAACGCTAAACAAATCACTCATATCTGTTACATATGATACATATAAATTTGTTACATCCAAATCCAGTAATGTTGATTTTGATCCTACTCCAGTAAACCAATACTTAACGCTTTCAGGAGCAACGATACCTTCTATTCTTACTCTTGTTATATTTTTAACTCTTTCACCAGCAGCTCCTGTTGCAATATACCATGGTGACTTCCATTGACTATCAAATGCTCTGTTTCCTTGAAAATCTCCGATAGTCTTTCCTGGAATTTCATAACTAGATATAATCAAAGTTTCTGACAAATCGCTATCATCGTTATCTTGGATAGACCAAAATATAACATCATTAACTTCAATATCAGTCCAATGTGCATAAAGAACTGTATCATTATATAATTGTATTTTTTGTGTTTTATAATATGAAATACCAGTATTATCTGATTCAATATTAAAGTTTCCAATCATTTGATTATCAAGTTTAAATTTATAAAATAATTCTCTTGTTAAATCAAATTCAACTCCAGGTAATATTTTAACTTGATCCATTTGACCTGTTGCATTAACATTATTTTTATCAAATGTCAAAGTACAGTATTTTATCCATTGAGCATATAAAGTAATATTTTGATTTGTTGTTATGTAGGCTTGATCAGAATAACTAATACCTGACCCATCGGCCTTTGTATTCCAACCTATAAAATTATAATCATCAGATTCATATTCATTTTGATTAAGCTGTGTAGTTGCATCTTCAATTACTGTTTGGTTGTGCATTGTTCCATCTATATAATTATTATTTTTTTCAAAAGTAACATTTTTATCCACAATTTTATCAATTTCTTTTCGGATTAAAAAATGTTCTTCTCCATATAAAATATAGTTCATTTCATCACCTATTTAATTATAGCAAATTCATTACAACCCGTCCGTACAAAATTTATAAAAGACGTAAAAAAGATTGTTATACTCCCATCTATTTGTGTATTTAATATATATGAATCTGCTATATCTAAATTTTGTAATACTTCTATATGAGGATGTGCATACCTATTATTTTTTCCACTACTAATAACACTAATCAAAGGATGCATTTGCAATAAAAAAGAAAGATCTGAACTCGTATTGGAACCATGATGCCCAACT
>CALCBO010000193.1 GCA_937897245.1 uncultured Caryophanales bacterium
ACAATAAAAATAGTGTCAAGTGAATTTACTCACCAACACTATTTATTATAGAACCTCTTTTTTATGTATTGAAAAGAAGTTTTAAGTATTGTAAAATTAAGATGTATATAATTAAATGAGAGGATATATTATTATGAAAAAGAGTAAGAAAAAGAAGAAATCAAATACTAAATATATAATTACTATAATTACTACAATAATAATATTATTAGGATTTAAAGTAATATTTAATACGAATTTTATTATTACTAAAGGAGGAAGTTATAATCTTAATAAGAAATATAATTGTATAATTATTGATACTAAAGATAAAGTAACATTAAATTTAAATGATGCAAATATTAATTGTAATAATGGTCCTGGAATATATGTTAAAAAAGCAAAGAAAGTAAATATAAATCTAAAGAAAAAAAATAAGATTGTTTCAAAAACTACTGAAAATTTAGCAGGAGCTATTTATTCAAAAGATGATTTGATTCTTGCTGGAGATGGGAATTTAAATATAAAATCTAATTATGATGGTATTGTATCAAAAGATAGTCTAACTATTAAAAATGGTAATTATTATATTAAGTCTGATGATGATGGAATAAGAGGAAAAGATAATGTCATAATTAAAAATGGTATATTTAATATAGAATCAGGAGGAGATGGGATAAAATCAACTAATAAAGAAAAAGATAATAAAGGATATATATTTATTGATAATGGTAATTTTAAAATAGATAGTATGACTGATGGTATACAAGCAGAAAAAGGAATAAAAATAAAAGATGGTAATTTTTCTATTAAAACAATATATGATAATAAAGATAAATCAACTAAGGGAATAAAATCTAAAGATATTATTACCATTGATAATGGGAACTTCAATATAGATAGTATAGATGATGGTATTCATTCTGATAAAGAAGTAATTATTAATAATGGAGTATTTAATATTAAAAGTCAGGATGATGGAATTCATGCTAATCTATTAAGTGAAATAAATGCTGGAGAATTGGTAATAGATGCTTATGAGGGAATAGAAGCATCATCAGTAAGAATAAATAATGGTAATATTGTTATAACTTCTTCAGATGATGGAATTAATGCAGATGATAAAACAACTGCAGAAGATTATCTTATAGAAATAAATGGAGGAGAAGTATCAATAGAGACAAAACGACCAGATCCAGATTCAGATGCCTTAGATTCAAGTGGAAGTATATATATTAATGGAGGAACATTAAATATTGTTTCTGCCAATCCATTTGATTATATAAAAGAAGGTAAATTTAATAGTGGAAAACTTACTGTAAATGGAGTAGAAACAACTATTTTAACTAATCAAATAGATAAAACTCCAAAAATAGAAATAAAAAATAGAAATAAAGAAAATAATAATAAACGTCCAGAAATGAATAGAAAACGAGAAAAAATAATAATTAATTAAAAAGATAAATGTAATCTATTTCATAATTTTAAAATATTGATTAAGGATTTATTTTTTATAATAATTAGAGGAGATATAAAAAATCTCTTTTTTTGTTTGATTATCCTTTTATTTTTGTTTATAATAGTAAGTCAAGGTGATTAAAAATGGCAATTGAGAAGTATAATATTAAACAATATGGTATAAAGTATAGAGTTATTCCATTAGATAAGAATCAAACAATTTTATATCCTGTTTCTTTAGAAAAGGGAATAGAGACAGAAGATGGTTTTCAAACTGATAAAGGGTTACTACCATATTCTTATGAAGATATAAAAGATTCTAAATATGCAGCTGATATGATTTTTGATTTAGATGATTTAGAGTTTGTTTATCAATATATAGAAGATGATATGGAAGAAAAACAAGAAGCAGAAGAGTTTTTAACTAAATACTTTTATGATGATTTTAAAGATACTATTATTTATATAGATAATGATCCTAGTAAAGGGTATACTGGGCGTAATGAGATTAATTTAAAAATTATAAGAGAAAATCATTCGGAATTAGCTTATGTATTAGATAGGGCTTTACCAGCTGTTGTTTTAAATGAAGGTGCTTTAAAAGAGTTAAGTGCCTTTTGAGTACTATCAACAGAAAAAAACGGGTAAATGTAAAAATTATTATTACGTAGATACCGTGAGAAATTACAGGAATTTCGTGATTATAATAAGAATAAAGGAGTTACCAGAATTAGTGTTTCTGATGGTAAGATTGATACAGTTGAGACTAGACGTACAGTTGAAAAAGAAGTAGAAGAAGCTTTTAGACCTGAAGTAGATAGAGATTATCAAGTTGGAACTTCTAAAAGTGATTCTATAAATAATGGTGATATTACTTATCGTGGATTAAGGGATTATATAAAAGAGAGAGTATTTGGACATGAAGAAGAAATTGATACATTTGCCCAAAAGTTATATATGAATTATACAGCTTTAGATGGTGAAGCCGTAGAGTCTATTTTATTAGTAGGACCAACTGGTGTTGGAAAAACTGAAACAGTAAATGCAGCTTGTGAGTATTTAGATTTACCTTATTATAAAGTAAATGCATCTAATTTAGTTCCCCAAGGAATTAAAGGAATGAGTATTGAAGATGTTATTGTAGGGTTATTTGAAAATGCTGGTCATGATGAATTAGAAGCTCAAAGAGGTT
>CALCBO010000194.1 GCA_937897245.1 uncultured Caryophanales bacterium
ATATACTTTGATATTCAAAGTATTGTGAGGAGAATAACAATGAGTAAAATTGGATTAGTTTTAGAAGGTGGATCTATGAGGGGGATGTTTACTTCTGGAGTATTAGATACTTTTTTAGATGAAGGTATAGAAGTTGATGGAATAATAGGTGTTTCGGCAGGAACTTTATTTGGACCTAATTATTATTCTAAGCAAAGAGGAAGAGTTGTTAGATATAATAAGAGATTCTGTAAGAATCCTAGATATATGAGTATAGTGTCACTTCTACTTACTGGAAACATTGTTAATAAAAAATTTGCTTACTATGATTTGACAACTAAGTATGATATTTTTGATAATGAAACTTTTATGAAAAATAATAAAGGTTTTTATGCTACTGTTACAAATATCGAAACAGGAAAAGCAGAATATTTAGAGGTTAAAGATATTTTGAAAGATATGGAAATTTTACGTGCTAGTTCTGCTATGCCATGTTTTTCAGAGATTATTGAAGTGAATGGTAAAAAGTATTTAGATGGGGGAATTGCAGATAGTATACCTATAGACAAATGTAAAGATATGGGATATGACAAGATTATTGTTGTATTAACAAGGTCGGTAGAATATCGTAAAGAACCTTTATCCGATTTATTTTTGAAAGTTTTTTCTTCTAAATATAAAAAGTATCCAAATTTTATTGAGACAATGAAAAATAGATATATTCAATATAATGAAACAATAGAAAGAATTATAGATATGGAGAATAAGAAAGAAATATTTGTAATTAGACCATCTGTTCCAATTACATTAGGAACTATAGAGAGAAATCCAAAAAATCTTCAATTAGTATATGACTTAGGTATTAAAGATAGTAAAAAAGTTATTGGTAAATTAAAAGAATATTTAAATCAGGAGAATACAAGATGAATTCATATAAACATCAAGTACAATATTATGAAACAGATAAAATGGGTATTACTCATCATTCTAATTATATAAGATGGATGGAAGAAGCTAGAATTGATTTTTTAAAACAAATAGGATGGAGTTATGATGAATTAGAAAGATCAGGTATTATTTCTCCTGTTATAAGAGTAGATTGTCAATATAAAGTGACTACGACTTTTTATGATATCATTATTATTCAAGTATGGGTAAAAGAAATAAGTGGAGCTAAATTGAAAATAGGATATGAAATGAAGAATAATGATGTAGTTGTATGTACTGGTTATTCTGAACATTGTTTTTTAAATAAGGAAAATAGAATTATTAGTATAAAAAAATTATATCCTGAATTCTATAATGCATTATTAGATCAAATAAAGGATTATTAGGGAACAAATAGTTGTTCCTTTTTTTCATTATAAATGATAATAGAATGAATATTATTATAGAAAAAAAGAAAAAATTATAGGTTTTTGAAAAACCGTTGACATTGTGATAGTAAGCGTATATTATAGAGTTTGCATATGGAGGTAATAAAAAATGATTCGTATTTTAGTAGATTCAGCATCTGATATTTTAAAAAATAATTCAGATCATATTGCAGTAGTACCATTATCAGTAAATATTAATAATCATGTCTATTTAGATGGTGTAGATTTAGGACATGATCAGTTTTATAAAATGTTAGAAGAAGTAGAGGGATTTCCTAAGACTTCTCAGCCATCACCACAATCTTTTGTAGAAGAGTTTGAGAAAGTAAAAGAAGCAGGAGATGAATTGATTTGTATCATGTTATCTTCTAGTATTAGTGGAACTTATCAAAGTGCAGTACTTGCGAAAAGTATTGTAGATTATGATAAGATTTATATTGTAGATTCTTTAAGTGCAATTTATGGTGTTAAGATTTTAGTCGAAGAAGCTAAGAAATGTATTGAACAAGGATTGGCAGTTCAAGAAATTATTGATAGATTAGAAATTTTAAAATCTCGTATTCAAATTTTCTTAAGTGTAGATACTTTAGAATATTTATATAAAGGTGGTCGTTTGGATAGAACTTCTACTATTAT
>CALCBO010000195.1 GCA_937897245.1 uncultured Caryophanales bacterium
CTAACATTATTCTGATTAGGTACAACATTTTCAAAATGAATATCCCAGCTAGAATTATTTAATTTAGTATTACCATTAATTGTTAGATTAGAACTAAGTAAGGCATAACCTAAACTAATTAATAATAATAAAACTATTAAAAATACTTTTTTATTCAGTCTACCTTTTTTCATACTGTACTCCCTATAATTAAAAATGATATATTACATACATAATATATCATCTTAGTTCATGATTTTTATTATTTTTGAATATAATCAAATGATACTGCTATATTGAAATTTTGATCTACTAGTGAGTATAGTGAAGGATCTATTCCATCTTTATAACTCATTGAAACCTTAAAGGTTCTAGTTTGTCCATGATCTAGTGAATCATTAGTTTGAATGGCTGTACCATCACTATATTTAACAGTATAATCTAGATATGCTTGTTGAGCAGCTGTTAATTCTGGACTAATACTAATTCCATTTAATTTAGCATCCATAGTACCATTATTTACTACATCAACATTAAATTCATAAAAATCACCAGGTTCTTCTAATCTTGCAGCAAAATTTACTGTATTACCATTTGATATTGCAGCTGGAGTGGTTGGCGTAACACTTCCGTTTTTGACAACCAAATTACTCAATTGTACATTCCAACTAGAATGTTTAATTGAGGCATCCCCTCTTACTTCTAAAGTTGTTGAAAAAGCAGCATATCCTACTCCTAATGATGCTGCAAGAATTAAAGCAATCGCATACATAATTCCTAATTTTTTATTAAGTCTTATTCGATGGTCAAACTTTGAACGGTTCTTAAAAGCCATACTTTTCACTCCTTTTACAAATTATAATACTTCTATTTCTTCTAATTGCTCTACTTTTTTCTTTTTCTTTCTAACTGGTGAGACTTTATAACTCTTTTCATTAGATAGTTTTACAATAGTTGTTTTTTCAATATCTCTTAACATTTCAGAATCCATTGATTCTTTACTTTTAGCTTTTAATTTAGCTTCTTTTATTTCAATTTCTATAGGTGAAGTTACTTTATCATTTATTTTTTCGATATAAACATAAGCTTCTTTTTCATCTAATAAAACAAAAGAACAAGATTCAGATTGTTTGAAATAACAAATAGGTTTTCTAATTTCTAATTGAGCATCTACTAAATCATCCATTGATAGTACTTCAACAATATTTCTATCTTGTAGGGAAGGTGTAGTATTACTTTTTACTAAGATAGAATCATATGTATTAATAATATTCTTTACTTTAGAATGATACTTTTTTTCAGGGTTTGAGCTTTGAAATAGATTACTTAATCCTACAAAACACATTATACCTGCTAGAGTAAAGAAGAATACTGAATATGGTGACATTTCAGTATTAATAAATACTATACCAACTATTAATGCTACTACTCCTAAACCTATAAATATTATTGCTTTGATATTCTTATTCATTATATATCCTCCTATCCATGCATAAACTCACTTAACCAAACTGTTGGCCAAGCAATTAATGGTATTTTCATTTTGACAACTCCTTTTACTTGAGTTGATACTACTGGATTTGCATCATTTGTATTATTGGCATCTCCCTTTGTAATATAATATGTTTTACCATCTTTTTTATTTATTTTAGTAATTCTATGAACTACTACTCGTCCACTATTCTCAAATGCTATTATATCATCTTTCTTTAATGAAGTGTCACCATTTGTTTTCTTTAAAATAACGGCATCTCCTTTATTAATTTTAGGCATCATTGAATCTGATCCAATACCTATCATATAATGTGGGAATAATCCTGATATCAAACCTGCTAATACAGCAAAGAAAATAAATGTAGGTATATCTAATAATGAGAAATTAGATTTTACAAAAATATGATTTGTTCTTTTGTTTCTTTCATCTATTATAGTAAATGAATTAATGTAAATTAATATTGGTAATGAGATTAATACTAGAGATGTTAAGTATTCTCCAAAATCTGGAATTACTGGTACTACAAATCCATATACATCCATTACTAATCTGTATAGTAATGGTACTTTATAACCAACATGATATGATAAATAACTCATTACACAGTTTTTAATAATTACTGGTATTAAAACTGTAGCAGAAAGTCTAAATAAAGCTTCAAAATCTGAGAATGGTATTGTTCTTACATTGATTGCGATTTCTAGAACTATTAATAAAAGTGTATAAATCCAGATTGGTACTTTACGATCTTTATTAGCCCATATTACTACATATCTAAATAACTCTACTATTATTATTATGACAATAGGAGCAAATATATTATTAATTAAAGTTAAGGCATTCCTAGAGTAAGCATTTTTTAAGAATCCTACAAAAAATCCTACTCCATACATTAAGATAAATGTAAATATCAGATAAAAGACTACAATTCGTAGTACATTTTCACTCATATAACTAGATTTATCTTTTCTAAATCCTAAAAAGTAAATACTTAATGTTAGTAATACAGCCATAAATGAAGCTGTTAGCATTTCTGAATATTTCATGAAATTGTCAAATAGATATAATTTATATAATAAAATATATCCTGCTAATAATACCATCAAAATAATATTCTTGTATGTTCTCTTTGTCATTTTTAATCCCTCATTAATTCTTTATTTTTGATTTTTATTTTTATGCTTGTTGATAATTCATTGCAACTGTTAAATTAAGATTTTGCGTTGTTGGATTTAATTGCTCATTAGTAATATTTCTATCGTATTCAATTCTTACTTTGAATTTTTCTGAACCACCAGGAGCTATTTTTTCTCCCATCTTAACACTATCTCCATTAACATGTGTAAAACTATAATTTGTATAGGCATCTTGTTCAGTGCTTATACCAGCAATAGTTGGCGGTGCTGTTAATTTAGCATCTACACTTCCTTTGTTCACAACATCTACTGTAAATTCATATATGTCTCCAGGTTTATCCAATTCTACATTATATGTAATGGTTGTTGTTTTTTCGGTTGCACTAGCAACTGGAGCAACTATTGGAGTTACATTACTAACTGTTGTAGGTTGAACATTTTCAAAATGAACATCCCATGTTGCATTATTTATTTTTGATGTTCCTGTAATATTTAATCCAGTACTTAATACTGCGTAGCCTATTGAAACGCCAATAATTAATAGTAAAAGCAATATCATATTACGTAGTCTTCTTTGCTTTTTTTCTTTGGCACTTTTCATATCACTTCCACCTCTATTCTATTCCCATTATAATATAAGTATTCCCAGCTTTCAACAATACTAGACAAAAAATTTCAAACTTTACATTTTTGTGTAAAAAAAAACTAGAACTAAAATTCCAGTTTTTCGTTGATATAATTAGGTATTTCTGATAATAAAATTTTTTCTTGTTTCATAGTGTCTCTATCTCTTACTGTGACAGTTCCATTACTTAAAGTTTCATCATCTATTGTAATACACCATGGTGTTCCAATGGCATCACTTCGACGATATCTTTTACCAATACTTCCAGTTTCATCATATGTACACATAAAGTGTCTAGATAATTCTTGATATATTTCTTTAGCTTTTTCACTATGATATTTTTTAGCTAATGGTAAGATACATACTTTATATGGAGCTAAATATGGAATAAATTTCATTACTTCTCTTGTATCACCATTTTCTAATTCTTCTTCACAATAGCTATTATCTAGAATGGCAAGCGTTGTTCTATCACAACCATAGGTTGACTCTATTATATAAGGAATGTATTTTTCATTAGTTTCTGGGTCAAGATACTCTTGAGACACAGTAGAATATTCTTGATGACGTCCTAAATCATAATTAGTTCTATTGTGAGTACCATTTACTTCTCCCCAGCCAAAACAGAAATTATATTCAATATCACAGGCTTCTTTAGCATAATGAGCTAGTTTTTCATGATCATGGTATCTTAATTTTTCTTCTGGTATTCCTAAATCAATATAATACTGTTTTCCATATTCTTTAAAATAGTTATATAGATTACTATCTTCTCCTTCTTTACAGAATGTTTGATAT
>CALCBO010000196.1 GCA_937897245.1 uncultured Caryophanales bacterium
GACAAATGTAATTCCGTTCTTTGGTCCATTTATTGGAGCTATTCCATGTGCGATTTTGATTATTTTGAATGATCCAATGAAAGGTGTGTATTTTATTATTTTCATTTTGAGTATAAGCTGTTAAATCTAATGAATCCTTATTAACATTCCCAAAAACTAAATATTTTCTCTTAGTTTCCATATCCACTAACATACCTTCTGCTGGTGCATCATCTTTTACTACTATTTTACCTACTAATTTACGATTAGCCATTTGACATCTAATATCTTTTATATTTCTCATTTTTATTCCTCCCTTTTATGATATTTTTATTTATTATATAATAGAATTATACTGAGGTGATTTTATGCTTAAATTTGGAAAAACTATTGCCCATCGTGGTATTTTTAATAATATTGATATTCCTGAAAACTCACTACTAGCTTTTCAAAAAGCTATAACATTAAATATTCCTATTGAACTAGACATTCAATTAACTAAAGACAATATTATAGTAGTTTTTCATGATAAAAATCTTTATCGAATGACTGGTATCAATAAAAATATTAATAAATGTACCTATCAAGAATTAAAACAATATAAATTATTAAACACTAACGAGTGCATACCTACTTTAACCGAAGTCTTAAAACTTGTCAACCATAAAATACTAATGATTATTGAAATTAAAAGTACTAATAGAATAAAAACTATCTGTAATCTATTCTTTAAAGAAATGAAAAATTATACTAATAAAGAGTATATTATTCAATCTTTCAATCCTTTAATTGTTCGTTATTTAAACAAAAAACACCCAAATTATATAACTGGATATTTAATCTCTAATAAATATCCAAACACTATAGAAAAATATTTATTATCTAAAAAAGCAATTATTTCTTATAGTAAAGCCCAATTTCTATCTATAAACAAAAAATTGCTCCCTAAAAAGCAATTTCAAAAGTATCTATACTCCATTCCTATCTTAGTCTGGACTATTAAAAACAAAAATGAAATGAAATACAAAGATATAATCTATATATGCAATAATCTACCATATTCAAAATGATAATCGCTAATCATAATCAACTTCTCTTACTTCTGTAAAATATGGCTTATATAACCTATCTGTATTAGAAGAATCGGCTATCACTGATCCTGCTTCATATGGAGTTCCATCTTTGGCTACTCCAGGTACAGTATCCATCGTAGTTAAGTTCATTCCATCACCACTTCCACTACAATGAGCAACAGTAACTTTAGTACCATCTACTGAAACAACCATTCCTATATGACCATCCATATGAGCAAAATCACCAGGTTGAACTCTTTCAAAAACTTTATCAGCAGTCAAAGGTTCTGTAGTTCCAGGAACGTCATTCATAAGATTTTTATCTAAAAAATAAGGATTACCCTCGAGCTTATCAAGTTGAGAATCATTATTATAAAGAACCCAATCAACAAAACCAGAACAATCAACACTATAAGGTAAGGTTTCTCCTGTCTTATAACCATCCTCAGTCACCATTGTAGGAGTCCCCCATGAAGGATTAACTCCTTTACAAGGCTCACCATCTCTATGGCCACCACCCCAAAAATATGGAAGATGTGGAAAATATGTTGACATAAAAATCGCTGTTGCTACAACACCATCTCTTTCAGTCATTGCACTCTTCTTTATTTCTTGTAATAACTTATTATAATGATCAACGTCATAACCTGCTTGAATTTCTTCTTTACTCAAACGAGAAACAAAACTATCACCAGCAGTTGTTTTAAAATCCCAAATAATAGCATTAGCCAAACCTTTAGACTTTATACTAGTAACCTTTTGTCCAAAAAGAGTCTGTGCCTCTTTATTACTAGCACAAGAATAAGCAGTAACAGCATGCATAATAGAACCAATGTCACTCTTTAAAGCATTTATATTTTTTTGTGTACTATCTACCCCTTCCGTAACCATATCAGCTGAAAGACCATTAAAACAATTATCATGTTTACTTCCTACATCACTTATTGCTTTTACAGAATCATTAACATTATTAATTGTTGTTGTACCACATTGTTCTACAGTAGACACTAATCTTTCTGCTGTAGTTGCTAATTTATCACAATCGGCATATACACTACTCATATTAACTCATTCCTTCCAATGTTCTTAGTTTTTCCCTATATCTTTTTAATTCACTTTCTGCCGAAGGCAACCTCCCTTGACATTTTTCAACATCTGGAAAACTTTCTCCTTTTTTAGCATTAGCAGCTCTATTCAAATAATCTTTTATTTGTTTTATTTCATTTTCTAATTGTTCAATCTTTTCTGAAACTTTTGCTTTTAAACATTTAATTTCTGCTTTTCTTTGAGTTTCTAAATTACTAACTATCTGTGACCTAATATTCCCCCAACTTTTTGAAGCCTCCATTTGATCTATAACTTTATTAGATTTTCCTACCAATTCAGGACTATTGTTCAACGTAAAAGCACTAGCTGATAATCCTCCACTAGTTTGTTCTGCAGTAATTGTTGAACTAACCTCCTTCTCAAAAGAATTTAGAGCACTATCAATAGCATCTAAATCTCCAGAAATATCATCCATCTTAATAATATCAGCAATTGGAGTATCACAAGTAATTGAACCTAACACATTATCACATCCTTCATTACATGGTGTTCAGAAAGGGAGTTGAACCCTTATCATTTCCGTCGGAGGGAAATATTTTATCCAGTTAAACTATCCGAACATTTAAGAAGAAATTATTCGTTTTCTTCTTCTACTTCCTTACACTTAGTACCAAATTTTTGTGCTAATTCTAACCATTTATCAACCTTAGCTTTATTATCATCAATAATATTATCTTCTTCACCTTCTATTTCTAATAACTTCTTCATATTAATTTTATCATAATTAATAACTATTGTTGAAGTAACCGATTTATCATCTCTCACAACAGAAGTATCATAATATTCTAAACCTTTATAATTCTCATGAATCTTTTTATAAGAATCTTCATATAAAGATAAACTATCTTCTTTTTTTGAAGTAATCTTCTCTTCGGCCTTCAATATATTTAATATATCCCCAGTATAATATAAATCATAATTTAAACTAACATCAATATCACTTCCAGCATCACCTTCCCTAGTACAATGCTTATGCTTCATCTTTGAAACATTAACTCTTTTACCATTACTGACTACTGTATTTTTAGAATTACTACAACCTAATAGTAAAAGACTAACTAATAATAATACTATTATAATACTACTTCTTTTCATTTATATCCTCCATCTCTCTCATTATCTTCTTTTGATTCTTTATAATTATTTCCATTTTATCATGCAATTCTTCCAAAATAATCTCACTCTTTAAATCCGTCCGATAATCATTCTGGTTACGTAAACTATCTTTTTCAGCTTGTCTATTTTGACTCATCATAATTATTGGAGCTTGAAGAGCTGCAATACAAGATAAAAACAAATTCAATAATATAAATGGATATGGATCAAATGCTTCACTCTGAGTCAATATAACTGTATTAATAATAACCCAACACACTAAAAATAAAGAAAATCCAAAAATAAAGCCCCAAGACCCAGCAATCTCACTAACTCTATCAGCTACCTTATCACCAAAAGTCATCTTTGCCTCTTCTTGTTTATCAACATCAATTGAAATAGGTTGATCTATTAATAAATCTATTAATTCTTCTTCATCTTGAGCATCTAAAATATTATTATTTTTTAATAACATCTGTACTATCTCTTTCTTAGTTTTACGTTTTTCCATCACTATCACCACTTTCATTGTAACATATTTTATTAATAACAAAAAGGAAAAACAAGGAATAATCCATTTATTTATTCCCTGTCACTAACAATTCAAGATTTTTTTAAATTCTACACATAAATCTTCTTCTAATTCTTTATCATCATTGGCTAAGAATCCATGACTAGAAAAAGGTATACTAATAGCTTTTACTTTCTCATATTTATCTGCATAATCTAGAATATCTTTCTTTATTTCATCTGCATTTCCAACTAATAAAAACATTTGAGTTGATACTTTACCATGTTTTGAAGCATTAATCATATTATTATGAAAATCATCTTCATTATCTATTACTTCATGGTAATAATTATAAATACTCTTATCTTTAAATCCTCTAGATTTCTTTATATACTTTTCTACATCTAAAATAGGATAAAATAATAATTCTTTTATAATATTTAATTTTCCATCATTTAAATAATTAATACCTGTAATTATATTACCCCCAGTAGAATCACCCATTAACACAATATTACTAGGCTCAATATCATTTCTTTCTAACTCTGTATATAAGAATTTAAAAGTATCAAATATTTTTTTAATTACCTTCAAATATTCCCCTTTATTTTCTGGATATTCTATAGCTATTAAAATATGATTAGTATTTCTAACAATCATCTTGCAAATATCTGAATATTTTCCTTCACAATTAGTTATCTTTCCATTACCGTGTATATATATAATTACTTTATTAACTCCAGTTATTTTTTTAGGATAAAATACTCTTACTGGTAAAATATCTTCATCTATTATTATTTTATAATCACTAATATTTTTCTTTGAAATAGTTGGATGCAATATTTCTCTTACATTACGAAATAATTTATATTTTATTTCATTATCAAATTCATTCTCCATGTTATCACCACCTTAATCATATCATAAAAAAAGGCCTTGTACTCTACAAGGTTTTCCCATTTTACACAATTTACCACTTATTTTCATTTTCTTTTACTAATTTCTTAATTTCCCTATCTAATTTATTATTAGCTTTTTCTAAATCATCATCTACTTTAAAAGGTTTTCCTATCCTTACTTTTAGATTCTTCCCTAAGAATCTATAATCCCCTGTAATAGCATAAGGTACTAATAAAGCATCTGTCTTTTTAGCCATTGATACAGCTCCAAATTTTAATGGTAATAAATAATGATTATAATATTCTTTTTTCTCAATTCTTTTCTCATTTACTAGTTTTTGAAGATATTCTTTTACATTATCTAAACTATTAATAAACTCATTTTTACTTATTACTTTTTTATCTTTTAACTCTTCTAAGTAATAAACAAAAGACGCCTTATTCTCTTTCATTTTTTTATAAAATCTCTTGTAATCTTCTTTTATCTTATATTTCTTATAATAATCCTTTATTATATTTTCTTTTAAAGCATTCCTAGTACCTTCTGGAAATAACCCTAAAGCATACCCATCTCTTAATACTTCTAAAGCAGCAGAAATAGCCTCATCATCTTTTTTACTTCTATCTACTGGAATACATCCTGCTCCCTTAAAAAACCAAGGAAACTTTCCCTCTTTATATTTAGGATCAAAATACTCTTTCTTAGCCATATAATGAATACATCTTTTAGTTGATACTATTACATTACATTGATCCATAATATTTACATGATTACCCACTAATATAATAGGTCCTTCTTTTGGTATATTCTCTCTACCTATTATTTTAGGTCTATACCATAATTTAAATAAAGTACCTAGCGTTGGTCTAGAAATACGATATATAGGCATTTTCTCTTTATTTGGCATTTTTATCTCTTCCTTCCTGTAATTTCTTACTAACAATCTTCATAAATCTTTTATTTTCTTTATCTAAATCTTTTCCTATTTTTAATGGTTCTAAAAATTCAAACTTTATTCCTTTTCTAAAAAGACGATACTTCCCAGTAATAACAAAAGGAACCAATACAGAATTAGCCTCACTACAAGCTTTAACTGCTCCTATCTTAAAAGGCATAATAATATCATCGGTTCTATTAATAGTTCCCTCTGGAAAAATACCTACACATAAGTCTTTATTTAAAAAGTCAAAATTACTTTTCATATTAGATTCTCCTTCTATGAACTAGCTAAAGTTAATTCTTAGGTGTGATTTCCATAATATCATCAACACCGCAACCCAGAGCAGCACAAATCTTGCCGAGGGTTTCAACGGTTACATT